>NZ_JAKKRH010000021.1:0-89589 GCF_025654465.1 Shewanella sp. SM101 | reverse complement strand
CCACCAATGCAGTAGAGGCAGTACATCGCCAATTTAGAAAGCTCACCAAAACCAAAGGTGCTTTTCCTAATGAAAATAGCTTGTTGAAGCTACTTTACGCAGGCATATTAAACGCCTCTGATAAATGGACCATGCCAATCCACAATTGGAGCCTTTGCTTATCTCAGTTAGCGATTTATTTTGAAGGACGTTTAGATAGCGTGCTGGAAATTTAAAAATTAGCCTGACACAGAATTTTGAACGCCCTCACTATCATCGCTTTTCATCTTTCGGATTAAATTCTCAATAGAGATTTCAACGCCAACCTTATTATTCCGATGCAAACAAATAAGATTTTCCAGATGCTCGCATTTCCCAAAATTATCAAACCTGCTTATTAAGTTGTTTAAGTTATTACGAAAACCCTGTTCAATTTGATAAAGCTGACTAGGTTGATAAGCATGCTCCCTAACATTAACCATACTATTCCAAACTAAAGTGTATTGTTCCAGAGCCTTTTGCGCATTATCTCCATTTGGATCACCAATATAACTTATTTCTCGCTCACATCCAGACCAATTATGTTTGCCAGAACGATACATAGTCGAATAATTCAACTTGAGCTTTGGATAAAGTTCGTAACTAAAAACACTTCCAATGAGCTCTATAAATGAAAAAGCTGTGTTTGATGGAAAATTAACTAAAGCAGCGTCTAACCTAGCGCAAAGTTGTTCCGTTCTTCGCAATGAAACCTGATGAAAAGCACAAAACAGTGCTACTATTTCGTACGCAACATCTTTAGTTACTGCTGGGTACATTAGTACAGGATCAAACTCTATTATGGAGAAGAAATCGTTTGCCTTGATAAAATCCAAATAGTTTGGCTCAGATAAAGTTAACCGCCTTTGAAAAAATCGACTTAAATATTCTTCTGAATCAAATTTTTCACCGTAAACAGCCTTAATTGAACACTCTAGTTGCTTAGTATCAGTAGACATCACGAAAACCAACTTAGGAATATCAAACAAGTGCTTTATCACCTCAAGCATTTCAATTGCATATGTAGGTCGACAGCGATCTAATTCATCAATAAAAATATAAACTTTATTTTTATTAGACAGTTCACAAACTTGCTTTATTAAATTAGATAACTCCATTTTAAACTCAACGGCAAACTCTTTATGCTTGTTATGTATTGAAAATATCTCTCTCCCAAACTCGCCTAAACGATTCTTTGATACACTTTGATCATTAGCCGTATCTTTAACTGCCACACCAATTTCTTTAAGTAAATCGCCAAACTCACTACCTAGAAAATGTTTACCTAAAGCCATGGTGATTACTGGCAAAAAGTTTTTTGCTAACTTCCAGCCAGCATTGAATATTTTACTTTCGGTTTCCGAAAAGTCTGTTATTCCACTCTGACATTTTAATTTAGTCAACAGTTCAGCGGTGACAAGGGCAAGTGGATCGTTTAGATAATCAGATTCCCATGCGTCGATTTTGATCGCAACATATCTTTGCTCCCCAAGTTTACGACACCAATTATCGACAAAGAAGGTCTTACCCGTACCCCACGCGCCGTTAAGATTCGCTACATATGCTTTTTCATCACTTCGAGTATCCAAGTACTTCGTAAACGCATCAGCCTGCTTCTCTCGAATTTGCCTGTAAGCACAGGTTGAAAAAGCTAGTGAAGATGTAGAGTCATTCATGAGTTTTTATTCCATATTTCGTATACTTTGCGGCTCAATGTTACTGCCAATCAATATTTCCTTATTAGTTTCTCTTTTATATGATATTTGACGCTCAAATAACACTGAAATCAAAGGAGTACACCATCACCTCGGAGTTGCCGCAGGGCATTAGCGTTCGTTGCGTGATCGAGGCATGGATGCCGAGATAGCGTCAGTCGAATCAGGGACGAGCGTCTGACGCGATAGCATAAGGACGCTTAATGCCCAAGGGGCTTTCAACTCCGTTGGGGACGCCGGGGGATATCCAAAAGGGGAACAGGCGCTTTTCCCCTTTTGGTCGGGTGTGGGGTGAAGCCCCACGACTTTGACTTTGATTCTGCGTTTAGCTTTAGCTAAAGCTAAAAACGCTTGGCCTAACATTTGCTTATCTACAACGGCGCATTGGCAAACAGATAACAAAGCAATGACGCCATTATGGATAAGCCACAATTATAGGGAGTAACCGATCTGCCATGAAATCCACCATAAGAGCCATGAAAATCACCTTAGATGACCTTAAAGGGCCTGAGATAGCGGCTTTACTGCAGGAACACCTCGACGATATGCGGGCAACCTCACCGCCTGAAAGCGTTCACGCATTAGATCTTGACGGCCTGCGTCAGCCCAATATTCGCTTTTGGACCCTATGGGATGGCAATAATCTCGCGGGTTGCGGTGCACTAAAATGGTTAGATGCCGAGCACGCGGAGATCAAATCCATGCGCACCGCCGCGCCCTATAAAAAACAGGGCATAGCGTCTAAGATATTGCAGCACTTAATTAACGATGCCATAAGCGCTGGCGTCAAACGCCTGAGTCTAGAGACAGGCTCGATGGACTTCTTCAACCCCGCCCGAATGCTCTACACCAAATTTGGCTTCGAAAGCTGCGGCCCCTTCGACACCTATCAACTCGATCCCAATAGTGTGTTTATGACGAAGAAAATCTAAAACACATGCGCCTTAGTCTTTGAAATTCATCTCTAAGGCGCTTTGCTGCAGTTAAGTATTCGCTCGCTTAACTACTGATGCAGTTCTGTGCCCGTTCCACCAATGGATAATAAACCCAAGCAACAGCCCCCAAAATGCGCTGCCGATGCCCAGCACACTAAAACCCGATGCCGTGACCAAGAAAGTTATTACCGCTACTTCGCGATCTTCCGTTTTAGCTAATGCGGCGGTCAGGCTATTGGCGATAGTGCCAAGCAGTGCTAATCCGGCGATGGCCAGTACTAATTCCTTCGGGAAAGCGGAAAACAGGCCAACCACAGTGGCGCCCAATAACCCAGTGATAAAGTAAAATACCCCGCCCCACACCGCAGCCCAGTAACGGGTCGCGGGATTCGGGTCTGCTTCTTTACCCATACAAATCGCCGCTGTGATGGCGGATAAGTTAAAAGCAAAACCGCCAAAGGGCGCGAGGATAACCCCGATGAATCCTGTAGTCGTGATCAAAGGTGAAATGGGTGGCCTGTAGCCATTACCATGCAGCGCAGCAACGCCCGGCATATTTTGCGAGGCCATAGTCACCACAAACAGCGGCAGCGCCACGCCAATCACACTCGCCAACGAAAACTCAGGTGTAGTCCACACGGGCATCGCCAGTTGCAACTGAACCGCATCTAGCTTGAGTAAATCTAATTGAAAACTCATACCTATACCCACCAACAAGGTCAGTAAGATGATGTAACGCGGCGCAAAAGGCTTAACCACAACAAACACCAACAGCATGATCAATATGAGGCTCAGCTGGGTTTGCATCGCCTGAAATAGCCCTAGGCCAAATTGCAACAGTATCCCCGCCAACATGGCTGAAGCGACTGACTGCGGCATGATGCGGATAAGCTTATCCATCCAGCCCGCCACCCCGCAAAGGGTAATTAATATCGAACTCACCAGAAAAGCGCCTATGGCTTGGTTGACGCTCAACCCTGCAAGGCTGGTCACCATCAGCGCTGCGCCCGGTGTCGACCAAGCCGTAAGAATAGGATTCTTGTAGTAAAGCGATAACCCTATGCTGGTCACGCCCATGCCCACACCTAAAGCCCACAGCCATGAACTGATCTGTGCTGGTGTCGCCCCCACAGCCTCAGCCGCTTGAAAGATGATCACAGCCGAGCTGCTATAACCCACTAATACCGCAATAAAACCCGCTGATATTTTTGACAAACTCCCTGCATCTCGCCACATATCCACTCCCTTTTTCTGCAATTGATGTCGCCATTACTTTGTGCGCTATAACTTATAAAATGAACAAGATAGCTTCTTGTGCGCTATAACGTACGAGATGGACAAGATAGCACCTGTGCGTTATAACGTACAAACTAAATTTTCATAAAAATGATGGGGCCATTGTGCAGACGATAAACAGCTATCTCGCCACCACGCTTAAAGCACTTCGCAACCAAAAGGGATGGAGTTTAGATAAAGCCGCCCAAGAGACGGGCGTGAGTAAGGCCATGATAGGACAAATCGAGCGCGGTGAATCAAGCCCAACCATTGCGACGCTATGGAAAATAGCCAGTGGATTCAATATCTCGCTGTCGACCTTTCTCGAACCCACACCCCAGAGCCAAGGCGCAGTATTCCGTAAGCCCGACGAGTTACGCCAACAACCCGCCACCGACGGCATGCTAGTCGCCTCACTCTTCCCCTTTGAAGAGCGATTCGGTTTCGAGATGTTTGAACTCACGCTGCTGCCAAACTATGAGCGCCTTTCTGAGCCCCATGAAACGGGTGTCACTGAGCATGTCATTGTCTTGAGCGGCACTATGGAAGTGCTAGTCGATGGCGAGTGGCAACCACTCAAGCAAGGTGAAGCAGTACGATTTGCGGCCGACAAACCCCATGGCTATCGCAATCTAAACGACCAAGCCGTGGTATTCCACGACATCATTCACTATCAAAGAGGCAATGAATTTAGCTTGTAGTAGCTTATCTAACGCCAGTAATGCAGAGTTCAAGTACCAACAACGCCAAAGACCAAACCATTCACTGCCGATAATCTGCAACGCTTGCACTCGCCACTCCATTAGAATAAACTTATTGAAAACTTTCTAATGGTAGGAGCAATGCTATGTTTCAATCTTTACTGGCTAAGTTATCCGGCAGCCACTCAGGCGAAAAATGTTGGCAATTGATTGAGCAAGGCGCACGGGTGATTGATGTGCGTTCGCCGGAGGAATTTGCCTCAGGTCATTTGCCCCAAGCCATTAATGTGCCGCTGCCAACACTCGACCAATGGTTACACCAAGTCGACAATAAGCAACATCCCTTCGTGCTCTATTGTGGCGCGGGTATTCGAGCGCAAAAAGGCTGCGACATTCTCAAGGCCAATGGCTTTAGCTGCGTGGTAAATGGCGGTTCGCTTAAAGATTTAGTCTGCTGCCAGCCGAGCTAATTTAAGCCTTGGTTGTGCGGCGCTAATCAGGCCAGTCTGTACATTGTGATGACTTAAATATCTGCGAGGTGGTGTATGCATAAAACAAATCATGCCAAAGCGTTACAGTTTGAAGCCACACAGGGTAACACTGCTGAAAAGCCGCTCGAAACTGAGCGCCATGCACGCTTTAGCATCAGTCGTAATCGCGACCAAGCCAGCACTAAGGTGCGTTATGTTGAGACAAGCACCCTAGCCAAAGGCTGCAGCCTTTGCGAATAAACAGCTTAGCGTGCCACTTAAACCTAGCCGCTCGAGTCTAGTTGCTCAAACCTAGCCACTTAAGCCAAGCGTGCTTAGCTGAAATGGACATACAAAAATGCCAGCCTATTAAAGGCTGGCATTATTTATTCAGCTAAATCAAATGACTCAGCTAATCAATGGGACAATTAAGCTTTCAGCTGATCGATACTGTGTTTCGCTTCGCTCATGCCTTTGTCGTGGGCTTCAGGGCCCATGTTCAACGCTTCGGCGTAAACAACTTCAACATTAGTGATACCCATAAAGCCTAAAACCGTTTTCAAGTAAGGTACAACATGATCCGTTGGGCCATCTTTGTGAGCGCCGCCACGGGTCGTCACCAACACAGCGCGTTTACCTTCCACTAATCCTTTTGGACCTGTTTCAGTGTAAGTAAAAGTCACACCGGCACGGGCGACAAAATCGATCCAGTTTTTAAGTTGAACCGGAATCGTAAAGTTGTACATAGGTGCAGCGATAACAATCGTATCGTTCGCTTTTAATTCAGCGACTAAGGTATCTGATAAGGCGAGCATTTCTTGCTGACGTGCCGATAATTCTGCACCACCGCGTAACCCAGAAGCGATTTCACCGTCTACCATAGGTAGTACGTCTTTACCGCCTAAATCACGCACTGTAATAGCGGCGCCTTGGGTTTCCCAGTGACTCGCTAAGTGGTCAATTAACACGGCAGATTGTGAATAACCGCCAAGAATGCTTGATTTTAAAATTAAGACTTTAGACATAATCTGCTCCGAAAATAGGTAAATGACTCAGAGTCAGATGGAATATCTCAACTCTATGACGCTAGTGTATTAGCCCATAAAAAAGAAATAAAGCGGATAAAATCTGAGATTAGCTTCGATTTTTTAGAAAGGTTATACGTCATCTTCGACGTACAGATACACTAAGTTGTTTTCGACGCATTCATACTTTCGACGTACTAACATACAGTCCTTCAAAAACCGCACACAGTGAATCCATACAATACAATTGCACTTCCAGCTTCACCTTAACTCTACGCCCCCTTTGTAACGGGCTGAGATCCACATCTGGCCATTGTACTTTTACCACAGGGTCACAAGTCACAGGAGCAAGATAACGAATATGGGCATCGGCGAGCACAATATCACCCGCCACGCCCACCAACTGTTGATTTAGCCACACGGCACCCCAGCCTGTTAAGGTCATCAAGGTATAAATGCTGCCCGCAAACATGGTCTGATGCAGATTAATATTGGGCGTCATCGGCGCTGTGACTCGAAATTCTCCCTCGTTGTAATCGAGTGGCACTATCTGCATAAACTCGCTAACGGGGATCGTACTGTGCCAAGTCTGGCGTAATTTAATGAGTAATTGATCCATGTGTATTCTCTTAATACTCCCTTGCTACAAGCGACATTGATTATGCCTAGCACCCCATCACCTAGACCCCTAGATAAACATCACGATAGAAGCTACACCTGCAGATTAAAGGTCACTGGGCCATCATTGACTAAGGACACTTGCATATCGGCGCCGAACTGTCCGGTTTCTGTATGAACGCCCTTAGCGCGGCAGAATGCGACAAACTCTTCATACAAGCCTAAAGCTTGTTCCGGCGTACCCGCCCCTGAAAAACTCGGCCTCAAGCCACGACCCGTATCGGCAGCCAAGGTAAATTGTGACACGACTAACAAAGACCCACCGACTTGTTCTAGATTGAGATTCATCTTGCCATTTTCATCGGAAAAAACGCGATAACTCATGACTTTAGTCGCCAACTTTTCCATCTTCTCGCGGGTATCTTCTTGCTCGACACCGAGCAGAACCAACAAGCCTTTATTGATTTCACCTAGGGTTTGGTTATCAACCACCACACTGGCGCGACTCACTCTTTGAATTAAAGCAATCACAACTTTTCCTTTTAGATTAAGGCTTAACGGGAACCATTTGCGGCATTAGCGGTAGCGGGCGGATATATTGCTCTACGCCATCAGGCAAAGATTGTACGACCTGCGCTAAGCCGCCGTTCGTCCACAGCATAAAGCGACGTAATTCTTCTATTTCAATACGGTCAGCAAAGGTCACTGTACCTTGCACTTGGATCACTGCGCCTTGGTCCAGCAACACAAACTTGGCAAAATTAAGCTTCTGATTCAAGGTGCCAATCACGGCAGGCAACTCTTGGCTGGCCTGCAATTGCGGATGCACTGCATAGAAGCGATTCATTAAAATACGGTCAATGCCTGCAGAATTAATGCTCGGCTCAAGCAAAAACTGGTTATCGCCAAACTGCACCGCGACTTTCGTCGGCGCAACTTGGGTGGCCAGATAATTTGCGTCAATCAACGCTTGATACAAGCGCTCAGCGGCAGTTTCATTGGTCAACCCACCGAGTTCAACAACTTTGGGCGCGACAGGGGCACTCACGACCTCCTGAGTCGCCACTTGATCAATAGCGCTTGTTTGAGAAGGGGCCGTGGTAGCACACGCGGTTAATCCGAGTAAAGTGGCACTGATGAGCAATGTTATCATTGTATTTCCCTTTGATGTATCCACGACCACATAGCATGGATTTCTGCTGTAACCGCCAAAAACAACGACTCGCTATTGAGCATATGTCCGCCGTCGGCAACAGATTGAATCGTAATAGTATGCTCTAGCTCAGCCACAAAATCGCGCAATAGCGCCGCTGGGCAAATCGCATCCTGCATTCCTTGCAATAACACACTACGCGCCTTCACTCTAGGCGTCACGCGCTGTAACACATTCATGGCATTGAAGTAATTATGTCGAGCAAAGTGTAACTCGATATTGGCTAATGCTAATACGGATTCGGGTAACAGCCTTGGTAACACTAACCTCGCCCCCGCAAGCTGCAACTCCCACTGTACCCAACGCCGCGCAAAATGGTATCGCACATTTTCATCTGCCGATGCCAAACCTTGATGGTACGAATCCAGTAATTCAATCAGCGATAACTGAACCGGAAAAATGTCATTGAAGAGTCGATAAGCCGCAGGTTGCAATTTTGCAGCGCCGTCAGCGCCATAGAGCCAGTCGAGACCTTCTTTGGATGGAATAAATAACGCCCACAGTACCTGTGCAATCACCCGCTCTGGGAATAATCCGCTGTAAATTAAGCCTAATGTGGCCCCAAAAGAGCCACCTGCTAAACACCAACGCTCAATATCCAATGCAAGGCGAATCGCCTCAATATCGCTAATCAAACCAGTGAGATGGTTATTTGCTAAATCGCCAAAGGGTAAAGATTGCCCAGAACCGCGTTGATCTAAAAGCAAAATCCAATATTGATCGCCATTAAATAAAGCTAAATCACCGATATCACAACCCGCTCCTGGACCGCCGTGCAAATACAGCAGTGGGATACCTTGTGGATTACCGTATTGCGCCAGATGCAATTGCTGACCATTGCCAACGTTAAACCAGTCGCGACGGATAAAAAATGGGAAGGATTCAGGCATTCAGTGTCATCGCCATTAATAATCCTCTAATGGGGTCATTCAGATTTAGCCACCGCCTTGAGTGCCGTCACCTCAGCCGAAGTTAACACCGCAGCGGAATTATCTTGGGAGGCATTTTCTAGAGGCTTAGCATTCAGAGCTGTTTCGTCATCATCTGAGCTCGACTCATAATCTAAATATTCAGGCATCGCGGCGGTAATTTCCGCGCCGAGTAATACTATCATCCACGATAAATACACCCAGACAAAGATAATGGGGATCACGGCTAAAGCACCATAAATCGCTTCATAACTCGGAAACTGAGTGACATACAAAGCAAAGGCTTTTTTACCTAACTCAAACAAGATTGCGGCAACAATCGCCCCTAATAGTGCATGTAGAAACTTCACTTTTTGATTAGGCACCACCATATACAACAGCAAGAATGCCGCAACTGAGAACAGCATGGGCAAACGCTCAAGAAACACGGGCACCACACCCGACAACTGACCGTCAAAGACCTTCAGTGACACCACGTAGGAAGTGGCGACCAAACTGGCCCCCACCAATACCGGGCCCAAAGTGATGACCATCCAATACATAGAAAAAGCCACCACCACTGAACGCTTCTCTTTAGTACGCCAAATGTTATTGAGCGATTTATCAATGGCAGAAATCAGCAAAATGGCAACCACAACTAAGGCCGCAATCCCAACCGCAGTCCCCTTAGAGGCATTGGCCACAAACTCATTGATATACACTTGCACAGTATCGCCAGCGGCGGGTAAAAAATTCTGATAAACGAAACCTTCTATCTGTCCACGTATCCCCTTAAATACCGGAAAAGCTGACAGCATAGACATAGTCACCGCCACCATAGGCACGAGTGACAACAGTGTGACATAGGCTAAATGTCCGGCGCGAATATTGATTTGATCTTCAACTAAACGCCGTCTCAAATGCAGCAGGAAGTGCCAGATCCCGAGGAATAAGGCGCGAATTTGTGCCAGTTCTATCTTCTTAGTCACGGGTTTCTCTTGATTCTGTTGGTATAGACTCGTTATCTTCGTACAATAAACACTTAATTTACAAGTCTAAGGAGTGAATTGATGTCTCAACAAGGATCTGCAGGTAACGTTATTTCTGCTATTGCTAGCCTATTTTTTCCTGGGCTAGGCCAATTATTGCAAGGCCGAATAATGGCCGCACTGTTATTTTTCATTATCACAGTGGTGGGTTATGCCCTCTGGTGGCTGATTGTGCCCGCGGTAATAGGTGCTATCTTTCATCTGTGGAGCATTATCGATGCGGCGCGATTTAAAGCCGATTAATTAATTTCATTCAGCGACGGAACACCCAATGAAAAGACTGATAGCTTCAGGGCTGATTGCCACAAGTCTCCTGCTTAGTGGTTGCCAGAGTGCCTACTACGGCGCAATGGAAAAGGTCGGTTACCATAAACGCGATATTATGGTCGACAGAGTTAAAGATGCGAAAAAATCCCAACAGGATGCTCAAAAAGAGTTCAGCTCAGCCTTAGAAGAAATGCAAGCACTGCTCAATTACAGTGATGGCAACTTAGAAAAAGCCTATAGCAGAGCCAAAGATGAATACGAATCGGCTCAAAGTGCCGCCGACAACGTCAGCAACCGCATCAATAAAGTCGAAGATGTAGCCGAAGCACTGTTCGATGAGTGGCAAAATGAAATTAGCGAGATCAGTAAAGCTAATCTACGCCGCAACAGTGAAGCTAAACTCAAAGAAACGCGCCGCGCCTATGAACAATTGATTAAAAGTATGCGCCGTGCCGAGTCAAAAATGCCGCCGATACTCACCGCCATGAAAGATAATATGCTGTATCTCAAGCATAACTTGAACGCCCAAGCCATTGGTGCGATTAAAAGCGAATTTGCGAGTCTGCAAACCGATATTTCTGGCCTGATTAAAGAGATGAACACCTCGATTAACGAATCGAGCAAATTTATCGAAGCACTCGAAAAATCAAAAAATTAATCCAAATGCCCCACTGAACTCCTAAGCCCTAGCAAAATAAATTGCTGGGGCTTTTTATTCTTTGTGTGACCTCGCCCTATGTCCCTGCAAGCCATACTTTATTTGTGCAAGACTAAAACACTTAGCTTTGTGAGCTATGGCGCGCTTTAATTGATTGATAGCGCGAATCTTAGATCTGACGCACAATTTCACTTATTACTCAAAAACTTATCCTCAGTTCACCACTCAGAGCCTGTACTTGTAACTTATTAGCTGTATTCATCACTATGACTTTTATCGAATCACTCACGCTGATGTTGGCACTCATGTATCTCGCCTCCCTCAGCTATTGGAGCGGCCAGAAATGGGGCGCTGTCGCCACTCTATTGCTCAGTATCGGTGCGGTGGCAATGAGTCTTTATTGGCCACTGGCTCTCGGGCTTCTTATTGCACTACCACTGATGCTACTTGGGCATAAATTTGCGCCTGATGCACTCAAGGGTGAAATTAAAATCAATACCCTTCGTGAAGGGACTCAACATGTCTTAGCGCTATCGCTCTTGCTGGTTGCCATACAATACACAATCAATACCGTACTGCTTAAGCAAGGAATCACACCTTGGCTAATGCGCCCAGACGTAGTCGATGCCTTTTTACCGATTGCGGGTGGCATTGAGCTTAAGGCCATTATCAGCCTAAATTTGTGGGATCAAACCCATCCTGCGGCAGCAGTCATGCTAGCGGCAGTATTACTCACAGGTTTACTCTGCAAGCGGGCATTTTGCGGTTGGGCTTGCCCATTAGGTCTGGCAGGGGAATATCTGTATTCCTTTAGAAAACGCTTTATTAAATCAGAGCTTACACCACCCGCTTGGCTAGATTGGCCACTGCGAATGTTGAAATATCTATTACTCCTAGCACTTTGCTACATAGTCATTGGTATGCCAGCACAATCCATCCCCCATTATCTTGAAGGTAATTATCATAAGATTGCCGACTTGAAGATGGCATTGTTCTTCCTAACACCCAGCCTAATCACGCTACTGGTATTTGCGCTGATCCTCGCTTTAGCGGCATGGCGTCGTCAGGGATTCTGCCGTTACTTGTGTCCCTATGGCGCTATGCTTGGGATCTTAAGCTTTGCAAGCCCATTAAAAATTCGCCGCAATACCCAACACTGCCTTATCGAAGCGAAAGGAATGAAATGTGACAAGTGTACCCGCGCTTGCCCAGCAAACATCATAGTGCACACTAAAACCACGGTTCGCAGTGACGAGTGCCAAGCCTGCATGCGCTGTGTCGCGGCTTGCCCTAAATCCGCCGCCCTCGGCCTTGGACTGAAATCTGGCCACAGGCTCGGTCATAAAGGATTGCTCGCATTAGTGCTTATCGCATTATTTATCCTACCGCTGGGCGCTTACTTAGCAGGTTTCTGGCATAGCCAAACACCAGACAACATCCGCATGGAATTGATCCAAGTGATTAATAGAATTGGGCACTAGAACACGCGACATCACTAGAACACCTAAAATGACACATATGACGGGATCCAATTGCGATGGAATAAAACACTAACGAAATTGAAAAATAGCAGCAGATAAGACTAGAAAACCTCAAAATGGAAACCTTTAGGTACAACTAAAGGTTGACCAACTTAGTAGGAATAATCTGAAAGGATTAAAATAAAATCATATAGAACAGATGCTTAATTGACACAAAATCTAATTACTGGTCTAATTCGCGCGCATTTAATAAAGGAATGTATTAACCAAAGGAATTATTGTGTGAAAAAATCATTATTGATCGCTCTTACTGCTCTGCCATTATTTGCTTATGCTGGCCCATTCGATTCAATCGTTAAATCAGCAACTCAATCTGTCACTGACACAGTGAATGATACGGCGACCAATGCGTTAGACAGCGCAACGAATGAAGCGATTAAAAATACATTCGGCATTAAAGAAGGCTCAACCAAGCAAACAATCACTGAAAAATTAGGTGCGCCTGCTAGCACTTATAATGAAGCGGATCTAGAAGTTTGGGCCTATGATCTTAGTGCGTTAAATGCAGCTTCTCCAATGCTGGCAGAAACCACTAAGACTTTGCTAAAAGATAATGAAGTCGCTCAGAAAAATGTGACTATCAGCTTCAAAGGTGAAAGTGTCAATGCGGTAAAACTGGCAGATAAAGCTAAATCATAAGTTTGACTGCTCACTCGATAGGGCTCTAAGTCCTATCGAGTATCCCGACGTCCTCGGTCGCACTACAGCGATGATAGGCGTCAACAATAAAGCCACTGCAAAGTAATACTATCCAGAAAAGACCTCACGTGCCGTCCAGTGACACACTCAGCTAACGCAATCCAGTAACCTCTCATCAGCAGTCACTGCTAAGCAATACCAACAAGCTTTGCCTGATTTTGAACTCGTGACGACTGCTGTGCTATTATGCGCCATTTCTCAATGTCTGATGATCAAATTAATCGTATGAAGTTAAGTCAATTTCGCAGTGTGTTGTTTCTTTATGTCTCAATGTTATTCATTCTCGCCTGTTTCCGCTTAGCCAATTACATTGCGTATCACGATTATTTTGCGGGAAGTATCGATGTCATGACGATACTGTTCACTTCAGTTAGATTTGATCTAATGACAGCGAGCTATGTGCTGCTATTGCCGACCTTACTCATATTAACCCCAGCAAAGGGGCGAATTGCCTCAATGATAAAAGGAACTGGACTGCAACTAGGTCTAATTATGCTGATGCTATCGACCATCGCACTGATGGGTGATTTCATCTATTTTGGGGTAGTAAACAGACACACATTTAATGATTTGCCTCTACTCATGACAGAGACATCATTTATTATTCCGTTTCTAGTCAAAGATCATCTTGCTCTGACCATATTTAGCTTAGTATTAGTTATTTCAGCCATCCTTTTTTGGCTAAAAAAATGGCGTACCCTTTTCTATGTCGCCAAACCGCATAAATCATTTCTAGCTCAATGTGGTACATTTTTACTCGCATTACCCTTATTGATCCTATGCATGCGCGGATTAGACTTACACGGTAAGCCATTAGGGATTATCGATGCCTATGATAGCCAGAATGAGCAGCAAGCTAATTTGATATTAAATGGCATTTACACAGGGGCCAAAGGAACAGCACAGAGCTACCAACGCACAGATTACAAATATTTCAACGCAGAACAGCTTGCAGCCCGTCTGAACAAAACTGAAGATGAAGCGTATCAATATCCATTTCTCAGTCAATTCCCAGAAAATAGCCCCAATGGCCGTAACTTAGTCATTATTTTAGTTGAAGCATTGAGCTACGCCTATGTCGATGGCTTATCCGGATCAGATTATAGAGTCACACCATTTTTAGATGAATTATCTAAAAAAGCCGAAGTATATGACAATTTTTACGCCGTCGGTCAGCGCAGTAATTTAGGGGTTCAAGCCAGCTTATTCGGCCTACCGCCCCTAGAAAGTGTGGGCTATATTGGTGGTGGTCTCGAATTATCACGCCTCACAAAAATCGGTAATATCGCCCAATCACACGGCTACCAAACCCAAATGCTGCAAAGCTCAAAACGCGATTCCATTCGCCTAGATTCCATCGCTAACTATGCGGGTTTTCAGCAATATTTAGGTCGCAGTGATATCCCCATTACCCGCTCAGATTATCCCGATCCCGATGGTGCTCAATTTGGTTGGGACTATGAAATGCTAATGAAAACACTCGAACTGGCCAATAAAAGTGACAAACCTTTTATCAGTTTTTCATTTACAGGCACCACCCACATGCCATACGTAGAAACACCGAAGCACTTACAGGTTTATCCGTATGGCCAAGATACATTTACAGATTTTTTGAACACAGTTAGATATACAGATGAAGCTCTTAAAGCATTTTTTACAGAAGCTTCAAAGCAGGACTGGTACGAAAATACGACTTTCATGATTTTAGCAGATCATACCTTGTTCAATACGAAAACGCCGGGCTTAGAAAGTGCATTCCATATTCCGTTATGGATTTACCGTCCAGGGCAAAACATAACCCCTAAACGGCATAAAATACTTGCAAGCCAACTAGATATTTTACCTACAGCTTTTGATTTACTCGGTTTTAATAACGAATTCGCATCTGTTGGACGATCACTTTATAGAGACCGAAAACCCTACAGCATAGTAGTAAAAGGGGACTTACTAGGCGCATTTACTAACTCGGGTTCGTTTTTAATTGCGGGAGATAAAATCATATCAGAGAGTGATAGTGCAGATTTTACTCAAAATGATGCTCCTAAGTATGCAGAACAACTAAAACTTGAATTCCAACTATCCCAACAGGCTGTGTTAAATAATACTTGGGCGAAATAATACATTAGGTGAATGCAAAATAATTTTGTCTCACAAAACATACTGCAGATAATGGCTTACATCACTCTCTGCAGTATTTTTAATATATACGTCATAAAATTGATTACAATCAGGCAACAGCTAAACTTTATCGCAGATAATATTCCTATACGGATATTAGGAAAATGGTTTTATGTTCCCCAACGGAGCTAACCTATGCGACCCGACCGACAGCAATTGATCCATTCGTTATTTGACGAATATATTGAGATGTATGCCTCCCGTGATGACAGGCTAACTCGTCGCTTTAGTGATAACTTTAGCGGCTATGCAGGGAGCAGTGACCAGCTTGTCACCAGCAGGGAAGAATGGGTGCGAATCACTCGTCAGGACTTTGCACAAGTGCCTGAGCGAATCCACATCGAAATGTTGGATCTTTCTTTACAAGACCTTGCCGACAACCTCGTGGTTGTGACTGCCTTTTTTCATATCCACTTACCTATCCCTAATCCTATGCTTTCCCGCGAGACAGCACGGCTAGTGTTGATATTTCACCGAGAAAACAACGACTGGATGATTGTCCACAGCGGCATATCCATCCCCTACGGCTTAGCCCACAAAGGGGAAATTTACCCGATCGCGCGATTAGAGGAACGTAACGTCGAACTTGAATCCATGATCACAGCTCGAACCAGTGAACTGGCAGAAGCCAATAGGCAACTTGAAATACTCAGCAATACCGACGGTTTAACCAATATAGGCAATCGCCGCCTATTTGACATGATGTTACAAACAGAGTGGAGTCGAGGACAAAGGAGTAATTCCTCACTGGCCCTCATCATGCTCGATATTGACCACTTTAAACAATTTAACGATCACTATGGCCACCTCGCCGGAGACGATTGCCTTAAACAATTAGCGAGTACACTGTCCCAGTCCGGTCGCAGAGCGGGCGAATTAGTCGCTCGCTACGGGGGCGAAGAATTTGTCATTCTATTACCGAATGTCGACAAACAAACGGTACTCGATACAGCGCAGCATATACATCAGCTGATCCAAGCCATTGCCATTCCGCATGCAAATACCGACCTTGGGATTGTGACAGTGAGCGCAGGCGTCGCCTATCTGCAACCCTCTAACAAACAAAATGCTTTAGAACTCGTTCGCCAAGCGGACGCCGCCCTCTACCGCGCAAAATCCGCTGGGCGCAATTGCATACGGGTGATGGATGAGGACTACTAATACCCATTACTCAATTTATCCCAACAAAAAGCCCTGCACAGTTTCCTATGCAGGGCTTTTTAAACCGATTGACTCACCTTAAGGGCGTGTCACCTGAATTAACAGACTGGCATTAACCGCGGTTAAAGCGCTTACGATCGTTTTCAGTCAAGTGTCTCTTACGAACACGAATGTTCTTAGGCGTTACTTCAACTAATTCATCATCATCGATGAACTCAAGCGCTTGCTCAAGTGTCATTGTGATTGGCGTAGTCAACACTTGGGCTTCGTCAGTACCAGAAGCACGCATGTTGGTCAGCTGCTTACCTTTCAAACAGTTAACTGTCAAATCGTTTGAGCGAGCGTGAATACCAACCACTTGGCCTTCGTATACTTCAGCGGCGTGGCCGATAAAGAGACGACCGCGATCTTGCAGACCAAACAGTGCGAAGGTCAGAGCCTTACCCGTTGCGTTAGAGATCAATACGCCGTTAGCGCGTTGACCGATATCGCCACCTTTGTGCGGACCATAATGGTCGAATGAGTGATAAATTAGACCAGTACCAGAAGTCGCTGTCATAAACTCAGTTTGGAAACCGATTAAACCACGGCTTGGGATGATGAAGTCGATACGTACACGACCTTTACCATCAAGCTGCATGTCTTTCATTTCAGCTTTACGGGTACCTAATTTCTCGATTACTGTGCCTTGATCTTCTTCTTCAACGTCAACAGTCAAGGTTTCAAATGGTTCACACAGTTCACCGTCGATAGTTTTCAGAATAACTTCTGGACGTGATACGGCTAACTCGTAACCTTCACGACGCATGTTTTCAATCAAGATTGATAAATGCAATTCACCACGGCCAGATACACGGAAGCGATCTGGACTTTCTGTTTCTTCAACACGCAGTGCCACGTTGTGGACTAATTCTGTTTGCAGACGCTCCAGAATGTTACGTGAAGTCACATACTTACCTTCTTTACCTGCAAAAGGTGAAGTATTAACTTGGAAAGTCATGGTCAGAGTAGGTTCATCAACAGTCAAAGGTGGCATAGCTTCTACTGCACCAACGGCACAGATAGTGTCAGAAATTTTCAGCTCGCCTAAACCAGTGATAGCAACGATGTCGCCAGCGTTAGCAATTTCAACTTCAGTACGGTCTAGACCCATGTAACCTAATACTTGGCCCATTTTACCGTTACGAGTTTTGCCATCAGCGCCAATAATAGTCACTTGTTGGTTCGTTTTCACGCTACCACGCTTGATGCGGCCGATACCGATAACACCCACGTATGAGTTGTAGTCGATTTGCGAAATTTGCATCTGGAACGCGCCTTCGGCGTCAGCATCTGGGAAAGATACTTTTTCAACGATAGTTTGGAACAGCGGCGTCATATCATCGCTCGCTACATCCGGATCTAAAGTTGCAAAACCGTTTAACGCAGAAGCGTAAACGATCGGGAAATCTAACTGCTCGTCAGTTGCACCTAAGTTATCGAACAGGTCGAATACTTGGTCAATAACCCAATCTGGGCGTGCACCTGGACGGTCAATTTTGTTGATAACAACGATTGGCTTTAAGCCTTGAGCAAACGCTTTCTTCGTTACGAAGCGAGTTTGTGGCATTGGACCGTCAACGGCATCAACCAGCAATAATACTGAGTCAACCATAGACAGAACACGCTCAACCTCACCACCGAAATCGGCGTGGCCTGGGGTATCAACGATGTTAATACGGTAGTCGTTCCACTTGATGGCAGTATTCTTTGCCAGAATCGTGATCCCACGTTCCTTTTCAAGATCGTTGGAGTCCATCACCCGCTCAGTGGCTTCTCCTCGGGTTGCAAGGGTGCCTGACTGTGACAGCAACTTGTCTACCAGGGTCGTTTTGCCATGGTCAACGTGTGCAATAATGGCGATGTTACGTAAATTCTCTAGCACGGATAAACCTCTTACCATCAAACAAAAATAGGGATATTTCAGTAATTCGTTATGGTGATCGAGCTCGATCTACCACAATAAAAAGCGTGCCATTCTACTCCAGAGCGGCCTTGGCGCACAGGATTATTTTTGAACACTTATAAAACAATTCGCCAATCCTTGGGTAATTTCCGCCAATCATCCACTGAATGAAATCCTCTATAGCCAGAGTTAACGCTCTGTTTAATTGCCATATTCGTAGGAAAAATCTGAGTTAAGCAGCTGAATTTGCTATTTTTCGTATTCAATGTTAGCACTGCTAATGTCGATTTAAGCATCAGCAAAATCGACTTAGATACAGAGAAATTACCACGTGAACACACTGCAATAAATTCTGCGGCACACTTAATCTAACGTTCATGTTGGCGTTTACACCCGATGACATTAAGACTCACTTCATTGTCACGGGATACCTTTCTTACGCATCACTGATTTCACTTGGCCTGTGAACAGCAAAGACATTTCGCACATGAGAACGAACTCTTTCCTAATAATATGATAATAAACCACTATTGGATTGATAATGCGTGGCATAGTTGGACAGACTAGCGTGGTTTTATGACAATTATGCGGCGGTTATGCGGTGATAAATAGTCCCGTGCAGTGCTGCAAGTATGTGCGAGCTTCACAGAGGCGGTACTTACTGAGATAGTGAAAGCCAAAGCGTCATTGCCATCTCAGTGCCATATAAGCGGTGCATGTTATCGCTGTGCATCCCAGCTTAAGGTTTGCATGAATCAATTCAGTGCGCACCAAAATGGAGTAATGCACCAAAATGCCACAGACAAAAGCACCATTATGGTGCACACGCGAATCCAATTAAGTGCAACAAAGATTTTAAATCATGTTAATCAGTAAGTTAAATTATTGGCATGGATATCGCTTTATAGCTCGTAAGTTTGGCTCAAGATAAATCACTTGAGTTAAAAGATTATAGAAGGGGCATCCCTTTACCCTACCGGAGGCTTGAGAATGTCAGTTGAATCAGTTTTAAAGCAACTTGAAGAATTAGAAGTTAAGTTCGTTGATTTACGTTTTACCGACACTAAAGGTAAAGAGCAGCACGTATCTATTCCTTCTCATCAGGTAGATGCTGATTTCTTCGAAGACGGCAAAATGTTTGACGGTTCTTCTATCGCAGGTTGGAAGGGCATTAACGAATCAGACATGGTACTGATGCCAGATCCAACGACATTTGTACTGGATCCTTTCACCGAAGAAACCACAGCGCTGATCCGTTGTGACATTCTTGAACCCGGTACTATGACAGGTTACGACCGTGACCCACGCTCAATTGCTAAAAAAGCAGAAGCTTACCTGATCTCTACTGGTATCGCTGATACTGTATTGATTGGACCAGAACCAGAATTCTTCCTATTTGACGATGTCCGTTTCGGTACTGACATGTCAGGTTGTTTCGTTAAGATCGACGCTAAAGAAGCGGCTTGGAACTCAGGCACTAGCTACGAAGGCGGCAACACAGGTCACCGTCCATTTGTTAAAGGCGGTTACTTCCCAGTTGCACCGGTTGACTCATCACAAGACCTACGTAGCGCTATGTGTTTAGTGCTCGAAGAAATGGGCCAAGTGGTTGAAGCGCATCACCACGAAGTGGCGACTGCAGGTCAAAACGAAATCGCCACTCGCTTCAACACCTTGACTAAGAAAGCGGATGAAATCCAAATTCTGAAGTACGTAGTGCACAACATGGCACACGCTTACGGTAAGACTGCGACTTTCATGCCTAAACCCATCGTTGGTGACAACGGTAGCGGCATGCACGTTCACCAATCTCTGGCGAAAGACGGTGTTAACTTGTTCGCTGGCGACAAATACGCAGGTTTAAGTGAAACGGCTCTGTACTACATAGGTGGTATCATCAAGCACGCTCGCGCACTGAACGCTTTCACTAACCCAAGCACTAACTCTTACAAGCGTTTAGTGCCACACTTTGAAGCACCTGTTATGTTGGCCTACTCTGCCCGTAACCGCTCTGCATCAATCCGTATTCCAGTGGTACCAAGCCCTAAAGGCCGTCGTATCGAAGCACGTTTCCCTGACCCACATGCAAACCCATACTTAGGTTTCGCAGCGCTGCTGATGGCGGGTCTTGACGGTATCCAAAACAAGATCCACCCAGGTGAAGCGATGGACAAAGATCTGTACGATCTGCCTCCAGAAGAAGCGGCTGAAATCCCACAAGTGGCAACATCATTAGAAAACGCCCTTGAAAATCTGCAAGCTGACCATGAGTTCCTGACTAAAGGCGGCGTGTTCAGTGAAGATTTCATCCAATCTTATATCGTACTGAAAACAGCAGAAGCTGAGCGCGTAGCACGTACAACTCACCCACTTGAGTTTGAAATGTACTACAGCCTGTAATGGCTAGCGCTATACAACCGGCTCGCTTTATGTAATTTATACAGAAAATATAAAAGCCTCGATAGCAACGCTATCGGGGCTTTTTGTATTTTGAAGGTATATACAACTTTTATTCTGATTCAATCATCGCGTTGTTCTCTAAATAGGCATCATCGCCAACCACTCTTTTATCATTCAGAGAAGGCACGCCAGACACCGCGACAACAGCAACAATAGAGATAGATGGTTAAAAACCGATCTAAACTAAACATGGATGCAGCAGAAAAACCACCTATATAGTCGGAAGTTAACTACCGCGCCATTATTGTTAAGTGTCCACGCTTTATTCAACTAGGCTGGGTATTCTCAGGGGCAAAATCTACCAGTTGGGCAGGTTCGCCTGACTCAAATGACGCAAATGGTAAGCCATCTAACACGCGCTCATTTTTAAATACACGGATTTCAGAATCAGGTAACTGCGTCATCAGTAATGACAAGATAATGTGCATCTTATCCAATGGGCAATGAAGACGAATACTTGCACGTAAGCCCATTGTTCGTACATCCGATTGGCAGGCAATAAATGGACGATTCCGCGTTATCTTAATCAAATGGCGATGCCCATTTTTTATAGGACTCTCGTAAGTTGTCTCTACATTTTTAAAACCAGTAAAGAAAAATGCCCCCAGAGCCATTCCACCTACACCAACCAGCGCTGCTGGGCCTAAAAAGGCCACCCCGACAATACAAACCACCACCCCAAACCAAGCCAGCCCCCGCACTACCGCATAGGCTGCATCCGGAATAGCATCATGATAGGTGGTAACTAACCCCTCGGTGGTGAGCCGATAATGGTACTGCTTGTCTGCAAACCAGAGGTAACGAGCAGATAGGAACATTATTAGGGCCATGATGATTAACCCCATACCCAAGCTAGTATCGCCAGATAACAAATAGCTCCCTATAAGTGCTAAACAGCCACACGGGATCAGGAAGGTTAACCAAAATAGACCATAGACAGTCGCCAACCGAATATCCCACTCATAAAGCGTGGGCGCCTCTCGCACCCGCTGCAGACGCAACTGATAGAGCCGGTCTTGCTCCTCTTGGGGTAATTGCAGGTACTCACTGCGCGGCAGGTCTTCATACCGACTGTCGTCCAACAGTTGTGTCTCTTGCTCTGTCGACGCCGACTGCGGCGCTGCCCTCTTATTCATATAGCTATTCCTTTGCTGTGCCCACGGACTGCACGGTCATCGTTAACCTATCCACACAGCTCGTACTTAATGTCTTCTCACTCTTGACGATCTTGCCGCTATAAGGCCTGTTAGCATCTTGGTGGCAAAGCTGCCACTGATGACACCGAATCTCACGCCAATAACAGGCGCGAAAGAAAGCGTTAGACGGCATGGGTATTCTCAGGGGCGAAATCTGACAGTTGGGCAGGTTCGCCTGACTCAAATGACGCAAATGGTACGCCATCTAACACGCGCTCATTTTTAAATACACGGATTTCAGAATCAGGTAACTGCGTCATCAGTAATGATAAGATGGTGTGCATCTTATCCAATGGGCAATGAAGACGAATGCTTGCGCGTAAGCCCATTGTTCGTACATCCGATTGGCAGGCAATAAATGGACGATTCCGCGTTACCTTAATCAAATGACGATGCCCATTCTTTATAGAACTCTCGTAAGTTGTCTCTATATTTTTAAAACCGGTGAAGAAAAATGCCATCACGGCAAAACTACCCGCGCCGACCAAGGCGGCCGGGCCTAACAACGCCACGCCGACGATGCAAACAACTACCCCAAACCAAGCCAGCCCCCGCACTACCGCGTAGGCGGCATCCGGAATAACGTCATGATAGGTGGTAACCAACCCCTCGGTGGTGAGCCGATAATGGTACTGTTTGTCGGCCAACCAGAGGTAGCGCATAAATGGCCCAAAAATCATCACTATGATGAGAAAATAATACCATTGTTCAAATCCATACCAATATGTCACCAACCCAACTAGAGCCGTAATCCCGCACGGAATAAGGACCATGATCCACCCCATACCATACACAGTCGCCACCCGAATATCCCACTCATAAAGCGTGGGCGCCTCACGCACCCGCTGCTGACGTAGCTTATTGAGCCGGCTTTGCTCCTCTTGGGGTAATTGCAGGTACTCAGTGCGCGGCAGGTCTTCATACCGACTGTCGTCCAACGGTTGCGTCTCTTGCTCTGTCGACGCCGACTGCTGCGGCGCTGCTCTCTTATTCATATAGCTATTCCTTTGCTGTGCCCACGGACTGCACGGTCGTCGTTAACCTACCCACACAGCTTGTACTTAATGTCTTCTCGCCCTTGACGACCTTGCCGCGAAAGGCCTGTCAGCATCTTGGTGGCAAAGCTGCCACTGATGACACCGAATCTCGCGCCAATAATAGGCGCAAGAAAAACGTTAACTGGGCAGGGTATTCTCAGGGGCAAAATCTGACAATTGGACTGGTTCGCCGTCACGGATGCCAACTTTAGAAAGGCCAACTATTCGTTCATTTTTCAATAAAAAGAGTTTCGACCCCGGTAATTGCTTCATCAGTAGCGACAACACTTTATGCATATCTTCGGGATAGCAATAACAGTCGAGATTTGAATAATATCCGAAATAAAACCTGTCTGTATCACACGATATATATGGCCTCTTGTGGGTCACTTTTATCATGTGGGGATGTCCACGCTTGATAGCACTTATTGAGGTGGTTTCTACATTTTTAAAACCAGTAAAGAAAAATGCCATCACGGCAAAACCACCCGCGCCGACCAAGGCGGCCGGGCCTAACAACGCCACGCCGACGATGCAAACAACTACCCCAAACCAAGCCAGCCCCCGCACTACCGCGTAGGCTGCATCCGGAATCGCGTCATGATAGGTAGTAACTAAACCCTCGGTGGTGAGCCGATAATGGTACTGTTTGTCGGCCAACCAGAGGTAGCGCATAAATGGCCCAAAAATCATCACTATGATGAGAAAATAATACCATTGCTCAAATCCATACCAGTATGTCACCAACCCAACTAGAGCCGTAATCCCGCACGGAATAAGGACCATGATCCACCCAATGCCATACACAGTCGCTACCTTAATATCCCACTCATAGAGGGTCGGTGCCTCGCGTACCCGCTGCTGACGCAACTGATAGAGCCGGTCTTGCTCCTCTTGGGGTAATTGCAGGTACTCACTGCGCGGCAGGTCTTCATACCGACTGTCGTCCAACAGTTGTGTCTCTTGCTCTGTCGACGCCGACTGCGGCGCTGCCCTCTTATTCATATAGCTATTCCTTTGCTGTGCCCACGGTACTGCATGGTCATCGTTAACAGCTCGAACTTAATGTCTTCTCACCCTTGACGACCTCGCCGCTAAAGGTCTGTTAGCCTGTATCCAGATAATGGTCGTAATTAGCGCCAATAACAGGCGCGAGAAAAAACGCTAACTGGGCTGAGTATTCTCAGGGGCAAAATCTGACAATTGGACTGGTTCGCCGTCACGGATGCCAACTTTAGAAAGGCCAACTATTCGTTCATTTTTCAATAAAAAGAGTTTCGACCCCAGTAATTGCTTCATCAGTAGCGACAACACTTTATGCATATCTTCGGGATGGCAATAACAGTCGAGATTTGAATAATATCCGAAATAAAACCTGTCTGTATCACAGGATATATATGGCCTCTTGTGGGTCACTTTTATCATGTGGGGATGTCCACGCTTGATAGCACTTATTGAGGTGGTTTCTACATTTTTAAAACCAGTAAAGAAAAATGCCCCCAGAGCCATTCCGCCTGCACCAATCAGCGCTGCTGGGCCTAAAAAGGCCACCCCGACAATACAAACCACCACTCCAAACCAAGCCAGCCCCCGCACTACCGCGTAGGCGGCATCCGGAATCGCGTCATGATAGGTAGTAACTAAACCCTCAGTGGTGAGCCGATAATGGTACTGTTTGTCGGCCAACCAGAGGTAGCGGATAAATGGCGCAAAAATCAGTGCCATGAAAAAAAAACCATACCATTGGTCAGACTCATACCAGTACGCCACCAAGCCAATCAGCACCATTATCCCACAGGAAATAATGACAACGAGCCACCCCATGGCATACACGGTCGCTACCTTAATATCCCACTCATAGAGGGTGGGCGCCTCACGCACCCGCTGCTGACGTAGCTTATTGAGCCGGTCTTGCTCCTCTTGGGGTAATTGCAGGAACTCACTGCGCGGCAGGTCTTCATACCGACTGTCGTCCAACGGTTGCGTCTCTTGCTCTGTCGACGCCGACTGCTGCGGCGCTGCTTTATTGTTCATCCTGTTACCTCTCGGTAGACTCTACTTGTAGCGTGGTCATCGCTAAGCAGTAAATCCAGCCATCCATTTTAAATCAGCAACATAATATGCTCTCGGCCTACCCTCAAGCGAATATTTACTGAAGCAGTTTTAAGGAAAGTAATAAAAGTAGCTAGATGGCCAGTGAGGGAAGTGGAGACTGATTTTAAAGAGTATGTTCAAAACTCATCTGAGTTCTGCGAGGGCACGGCATACAAACCTCAATGATTAATACCAATCGTATTAAATATCTGTTCATTCAGCGGGAGTTCAACGCGCTTTAGACAAGGCGAAGGCTTGAAGGCATAGTGGTGCTCTGTCGAAAGCCTTAAACGCAGTATAAAGCGCGTTGAAACCCGCCCTTCGGGAGCCACACAAGCATCCCACTCCGGTGTTGCATTGACTTAAAAGGGAATACCATTTCTGCGTCAATACGCCTTGGATTGAGATGCTTGTGAGGCTCTGAACTGATGAGATATTTAATGTGATTGGTATAATACTTATCCAAAACAATAGTCGCCGTTAACAACTAGGTTATTGAGGTTGGTTGTATCTCGTTTCTGTTGATGAATAATTGACAGATATAATCATATAGTTAGAATGCCAAGCTGTTGAAACAGAACAGGTTGGCGTCAAATGAAACCTGATCTGGTTCCTTATCACTAACGCTCTCAGTTGATCAAGTGAGTAGATCATACCGAAGCAATGCAGTTTTTCACATATAAACAATGGAGTGGTTATGCGTTGGTTGACTTGGTTGGTCGTGTGCTGTTCTCTCACGGGATGTGCGACGATAACATCGAGGATGGGAGAAGATTCAACTTGGGGTCACTCTTTCTCCAGTGTGCAAACGGCTGTTGATAATGGCGAGGAGTGTATGATTATCTCCGCGTTGGCGGCCCCGCCCTTGCTGCTCTTTACCATCCCGCTGACACTCGTTGATATGAGCAGTGCGTTGATCATCGATACTGTTATGCTACCTGCAGATTTAGCGATCACGCCCAGCGATCCCAAGCTCCACACCCCGCGACCTATGGTCTGCCGCTATGACTACAAGATTTAAGCATGATCGCACCCAATAAATAACCTCAAGTTGCCTGTGTGACGGTGAGTTAACGCCGGCATACGGGAACGACCATGTCGCGGTTTGCCTCCCAGAGTGTTGTGCCTTGTTAGTTGTAATTACGTGGTACAACCTAGCCTAGCAAGCCATTTTAAATCATTTAAGTTAGCGATTTGCTTTAATCACATCAAGTAACAACTTGATATCAGACATATTGTTATAAATATGCGGAGAAATCCGGATCCCCATACTGCGGGCGTCAACACTAATATTCGCGTTCGCCAATGCCGTCATCATTTGATGCTGCTGTTTACCGAACTGCAGAATAAGCGTGCCGCTGCGCTTTTCAGTATCCCGCGGCGACACAAACTCATGGTCGAGCTCTTGTGCCACAGCATCAATCAATTGCTGATTGTATTTACGCAGCAACGGAGTACCTAAACCAGCAAGATAATGAATGCTATGGGTGGCAATGGCATAAGGCGCGATTGATGGTGTCCCTCCCCAAAAGCGCAGTGCGGAATGCTGGTAACGAAAATCATGGATATCAAATTCGAACGGATTCTCGTGGCTAAACCAACCCACATCTTTAGGCTGACAACTCTCCAATATGGCGGGATTAACCCAAAGATAGGCAGCACCAGGGCCGCCGCAGAGCCATTTCACACTCGAGCCGATTAAAAAATCGGGTTGTAGGCGCGCGAGATCCAGCGGAATAATCCCCGCCGATTGCGCTACATCCACTAAGCTCAAACAACCTCGCTCACGGGCTATGGTGAAAATATTAGCTAATGGCGCCTGCTGCCCCGTATTCGAGTAAGCATGACTAACAAACACCAGGTCCACATCGCGGCTGATATGCGCATCCCACACATTAGGGTCGGTGATATCGAGCCCTTTAGGAATAAAACGTACTTCGCAACTGGCAGGCAGCGCTTTTTTAAGGGCAAAACCCATGCTGGGGAAATCAATCTCACTCATTAACACAACGGCGTGTTCGCGGTTCAATCTGTCGAGGGACATGACAATTTTAGTCAGCGCACTGGAAAGATTGACCTGAGGGCAAAAATCCTTTTGGTGGCCGTTAAATAGTTTAGATAAAGCAAAGGTAAAATCATCAATCACACCCAGCCACTGGCCCCAAGGTTCACGCCCCGACTCCTGCCAAGGCGCAAAAAAGGCTTCTTTAAAGACCTGCTCGGTCGATTTTAATGGCCGGCCAACGGAATGGTTTAATAGATATCCTGGACCTGCTAGGTAAAAGTCCTTTTTAAAATCTTCAAACATAGTGTTATCTCAAACTCTCTTTTAGTTTTTTAATATCACAATAACGAGTCCGAATATCGCTGCGCTGAGCGGCGGCGCGTCTATCTCTGAGTCGCTCCAATGAGCCGAGTAGCACATGCAGTGGCGGACCACTCGCGGTAACCTTAGCTAAATGCTGCTGCTCCATACTTGTCGAAGGCTCAGCAATATATTTAGTTACTAACTCATTATGGTGCTGAATCGCAGTCTCGCCATGTAATTCGCAGACTTCAATGAAGAGTCGCAAGTTTTCTTGATACCAATCTTGGGTTGAGCAGTCTTTTGCCAGCAAGAAGTCATCCATCAAATTCGGCCGACGCATGCACTCGCGCAATATCTGTTGATCCTCCGGCATCATGTATAAAAACTTGTCCACCAGCATTTGCGAATAGGAGGCTTCGTTTGCAAAACAAAGACCTAGCGTTAAATCGATGACATTAATCCCCGTAAAATCTCCTGCATTGGCGCCACGATAAATGACCGAGCCCACCCGATAAGGTTTGTAGTAAGGGCGAACACAGTAAAAGAAACGGTCCGTATCTAATCGATTAAATAATTGGGTATTCGACTCAATCACATCCTGTAATGCTTGTTTCGCGACTCGCAGTAAATCGTGACTGATGGGATGGGAAATGCCCAAAGGCTGGATCTTCAATAGCGCATCGGCGGCGCGTTTATAGGCCAAAATGCCTTTAGTGTTGTAATCCACAAACAGCTTTTCGGCGCTCAGATCGGTAAAGCGCTTATAAATGCCATTGTGGGCACGATTGTGCGTGGTTAAATGTGCGGTGGCAAAGCGCGGCGTGACGCCTATTGAAGCGCCAATATGCATGGCGAGCGCAGAAGCCTCAGCTAATGGCGATGTCGTTTCCCGCGAGGGCTCGGTAATTTCATGGCGCCGACAGGCCGCCATATACAAGCCCACATTGCCGAGTAAATCGAAGGCACTGTCGAAACCTTCATCAGTATTCCCCTCATCGAGCAAGGTTTTAATCAACTCTCGCCCTTCGTTCTCCAGCGCCAACTTAGCTTCTGCGCCGAGATCAAGCACATTGGCCCGATCTGTTTGTTGGTAGTAAAGCTGTTCTAGCTCGGAATTGAGTTCCACAAAGCGGCTGCGGATCCAATCATCAAAGGCTTCGGTATTAAAGGTGGCAGGTTTCACGGGCTTATCCTTGAGTATTGTTATCGTTCTTTTAAACGGAGTGAGCTCAAAGCGTTAGCCCAATCCGTAAAACTCGTAACCAGAATGCAACTTATCGCCACGTGTTTCTAGCGTTAGGTCAAATTTCCGAAAAAACTAATGCCATTTTTTATTTACACCATGCGCCAGCGCAATTTTTCAAACACTTTTACTCCGCAGAATGTTCCTGAAGACACTCATCACTCAACTAATAGCTAAGCGGTAGTTCCGCAGAGGTAAATCGGATGATTTTAATGGAATTTATAGTAGTGCTTAGCTGCCTACTGCTAGGTACCCGCTACGGCGGCATGGGACTCGGCCTCATCAGCGGTATTGGCTTATTTTTACTGATTTTTGTTTTCGGTTTAGCGCCGGGACAACCGCCAGTGCAAGTTATGCTAACCATACTTGCAGTCATTGGCTGTGCAGCCGTATTGCAAACCGCGGGGGGATTAGATGTGATGATGCAGTATGCCGAGCGCTTACTGCGCCGTCATCCACAATACATCACAATTCTAGCGCCGCTGACCACGTGGACGCTGACCTTCCTTTGCGGTACTGGCCATGTGGTTTACACCATGTTCCCGATTATTTCCGATATCGCGCTGAAGAAAAATATTCGCCCAGAGCGCCCAATGGCGGTGGCATCTGTCGCCTCGCAAATGGCGATTTGCGCTTCGCCCGTGTCGGTAGCTGTGGTGTCTATGGTGTCAATTCTGGCATCACAACAGGGTGTAGGCCGCGCTTACAATCTGCTCGAAATTTTAATGGTGTCAGTGCCAGCATCGCTTTGCGGTGTCATGGCTGCTGCACTTTGGAGTCTGCGTCGTGGTAAAGATTTAGATAAAGATGAAGAATTTCAAGAACGCATTAAAGATCCAGTCCAAAGAGCCTTTATCTATGACAAGAGCGAAACCCTGTTAAATCAAAAATATCCGAAGGAAGCTTACTGGGCAACGGGGATTTTCTTCACCGCTATCGCTGCTGTGGTACTGTTAGGTTCATTTAGTGAATTGCGTCCCGCCTTTGACGTTAAAGGTAAATCGACCTTGCTCTCGATGAACTTAGTGATCCAGATGATGATGTTAATTGCAGGTGCTTTTATTCTGATGACCTGTAAAGTCAAACCGACTAACATCTCTAACGGTCCCGTTTTTAAAGCGGGCATGGTGGCAATTTTCTCAGTATTTGGTGTGGCGTGGATGAGTGATACTTTCTTCATCAGCCATATGGATGTACTGCAGGAAAACCTGTCCCATGTAGTACAAAGCCAGCCTTGGACCTATGCCTTAGTGCTGTTTCTCATCTCTAAGCTTGTTAATAGCCAAGCGGCAGCACTCACAGCAATCGCACCTATGGGACTCGCCTTAGGGGTCGATCCAAAACTCTTAATCGCCTTCCTCCCTGCAAGCTACGGTTATTTCGTGCTACCAACCTATCCAAGTGATCTGGCCTGTATCGGCTTTGACCGTTCAGGTACGACTAAAATAGGTAAGTTCATTATTAACCACAGCTTTATCATCCCAGGGTTTATAGGTGTAGCGACGGCATCGGCTGTCGGTTATCTACTCGCAACCGCTTTACTCTAACCGCCACAAATAACAAAGGCCGCTGATGCGGCCTTTATTTTAGATAACCTTAGATCACCCAAAAGTATTAACCTGTGCCAATATAAAACCCATACCCTAGACGCCCATATTCTTCAGAACATAAAATACGCAGCCCGAAAGTGAGATAAGTATCTTACTCAACAACTCTTTTTAGCTTGCCGTACTAAAGATGATTAGACGCTTATCCATTCTATTAGCTTTTTTCGCGATACTGATGGGGCTCGTATACTGTGCCTACAGTCTGATAACTCGGATTAACTTTAATTCCCACCATCAAGTAGGAGAAGTCATCGACACTCTAAACGGGGTTAATATCTATTATAACGGAGGAGTTAATACCCATTCAGGACGCAACCTATCTATAGATGGTTATAACTTAGGTATTCAATATCAATGTGTTGAATTTGTTAAGCGCTACTTTTACCAACGCTACCAGCATAAAATGCCTGACGCTTTAGGCCATGCTAGAGACTTTTTTGATAACAAGTTAAGCGATGGCATGTGGAATGAAAAACGCGCTATGTGGCAATACACTAATGCGAGTCAGACCAAACCTATGCAGGATGATCTACTCGTGTTTTCTCCATGGATATTTAACCCCTACGGTCACGTTGCAATCATTGCCTCAGTTACCGATAGCAGTATTGAAATTGCCCAGCAAAATCCCGGCCCCTTTGGCCCATCACGCGAACGGTTGGCATTAATTCAACAAAACGGCCTCTGGTATATTGATGCGCCTCGAGTAAAAGGTTGGTTAAGATGGCAGGCCCCGGAAATCACAGCATCCCCGATAGCAGAATCCGCAAATACGCCATTCCCCAGTAAGCTTCACTGAGAAATAACAATAATGTCAGTATTAACTTGGATTAAACAACGCCTTGTGCGTAATAGTGATAGCCTCAAGCAATCTAGGCCACAAACTGAGTTACGCACTGTTTTTCATCAAACCCAGATGCCCAATATCAGCTTGCCAATCATACAAACCTATCCACTCGTTGTACCTATGAACAGAGAAGATATTTTTGCTTATCAATTGCATTGCTTGCTGACTTACCAAGGGAAAGAGGCCTTAAACACTTTACTTAGCCAGGCAGGCTTTAACACATTGCCCGAGCAAACGGTCAACTTTAACGGTTTTATCGAACACCCAACCCAAGCGACCTGCGTATTACTGAACCAATATGACGATTTTGCGGGTGTGTGCATAACCTTAGTGACCAATGACAAACCCTTGCTAGAAGCATTAATCAGATTCAAATCCGCCCCGCCCAATCCATGGGAAAGCTTTCCCAATATCGATCCCGATACTCTCGGCAGTCTTCAAGGTAATATCGACTTTTGGTGCAGCTATTTTTGGCGCCCCTATTGGCTATCACTCTCAGAAGCCGAGCACTTGCAATATCCTGAAAGTTGGCGGGAATTTAGCGAGTTTCATTAAAACTTAAGGTATGCAAGCACTTAATGCAGGATAAAAAATGAAATTGAAATATGTTGGGTTAGCACTGACGTTACTGCTACTTGGTGGTTATCTGATCCCTGAGTCACCCGCGATCCCAGTAAAAGGTGCCAGCAGTAAAGATTGGAACAGCCAAACCTTTTGGTATGAACCTTGGGGTCCATCGGGCGTTCACAAGGGGATAGATATTTTCGCCGCCAAAAACACCGCAGTGATTGCACCAACGCCTATGCTGATCTTGTATCGAGGTGACTTCTTCAAAGGAGGAAATGTGGTGGTTGGTTTAGGTCCGAAATGGCAAATTCATTACTTTGCCCATTTAGCACAAATTGAATCAGCCACGGGATTGATTGCCTACCAAGGTGACACTTTGGGTACTGTCGGCGATACGGGTAATGCACAAGGTAAACCGCCCCATTTGCACTATTCCATTTTGAGCTTATTACCTAAACCTTGGCTGATGGATACTTCAACCCAAGGTTATAAAAAGGCCTTTTATCAAAACCCTATCGAGTATTTAACTGCACTATAGGCTTAACGACTTACTTTAATCAGCTTATTGGCAGTCCAATATCAAGCTGAGGTTCTGCGGTTTTTGATGGGATTTCATGCTCAACTGCCGCAGCTAATGCTTCTCTCTCTGCCTTCGCAATATATTTAGGTTTATTGCTAGATTGCAGTTTGGCATTGGCCTTTTTTGCCTTGCTCTTCAAGGTTTGATTAATCTTCTTTTTACGGTTCATCAGAGTACCAATGCGAGATACGGTATAAAGGGGCGCGATTATAGCCTTCCATCAACGCGCCAGACAATCGAAAGCACTAAAGCAAACGCGTGATCCAATCAAATAATCAAACCTGCGACTAAAACATAGGTCTCCTAAATCAAACACAAATGCCAAAAAAGGTAATGCTTTACCGACATGAACTCGCACTATATGCATGGCCTTTACAGTAAAACCTCTCGATACCGAGTGCTGTGTCGCAATTTATTCATACTGTCGTCAAATCATGCAATTTCCTGTATGGCGTGACTAGACAAGCTGTAATTCCTCCCCTAAAATCGCGAATAATAAAAATCGTTATCATTTGCAATACAATTTAATGGAATATTAACCTATGCCAAGGGAGCCGGTGTAACAAACTCATTCGCCCTTAGCAGGAAGTTATATGACATTCAAAACCTCGTTTGTTGCTTTAGCCGTATTGGCAGCGTTAACCCAATCCGCTGCGGCCCAAGATGCCACCGACAACAGTCCAAACAACAAAAATAAAGACATAGAAAAAATCACTGTCACCGCGAGTCGAATGGATAAATCCCCCAGCTCGATCCCCAATACTGTCACTATCATCGACCGCGCCCAATTAGAAGAACAGTTCCGCACCACTAAAGATTTATCGACTATTATCGGTAACTTAGCGCCTAGCTTTTCACCGAGCCGCCAGAAGATGAGTAACACAGGTGAAACCCTGCGTGGTCGTCCGCCATTGATTATGATCGACGGCGTGCCTCAATCGAACCCACTTCGCAGTGGTGGTAGAGAGGGGCAAACTATAGATCCTGCCATGATTGAGCGCATCGAAATCATTCACGGCGCCAATGCCATGCACGGTCTCGGTGCCCAAGGCGGCATCATCAACTACATCACTAAAAAGCCAACAGGCGACAGCGAACAGGTTGCTAGTTTCGATGTCACAGTGCCTGATTCAATGAAATCCAATGGCTTAAGCTTTGGTGCTAGCTATGCGTTTTCTGGCGAGTCAGAATTTATCGACATGATAGGTTCGGTTAGCTACCGCAATAATGGCGTCTATTACGATGCCAATCATAACGTAGTGGGTGTCGACACGACTCAAGGCGAGTCGATGGACAGTCAAAGCAAAGACTTCTTCATCAAGCTTGGCCATAACTTCGATGAGTCTCGCCTTGAATTAATGGTTAACCATTACAATGCAGACAACAATGGCGATTGGATGCCCGTTGCAGGTGACAAGCCCAATGGTGTACCCACAGGTGCAGTTAAAGAAACTCAGCCATGGGAAGCCGCCAACAACCAAGTGACCACCACAAGTTTGACTTACACCCACGCCAACATTGGTGGCCAGCAACTTAGCCTGCAACTCTTTAATCAAGATTTTAAAGCGGTTTATGGCGGTGGCTGTTTCGACAGTTTCTACGATCCATCCTTCGAAGGCAGCGATCAAGTCATCCAATGCGGTATCGGCAGTAAAGGTGAAAGCTTGTACTACGAGCAATCGCGTAACTCTTCGGTTAAATGGGGTTTAAAAAGCGCCTTAATCGCTAAGGATATTGCAGGTTCAGGAATTGATGCGGCCTACGGTGTCGACCTTTTCCGCGACACCACTGAGCAAGATTTAGTAAAAACAGGCTTTTCATGGGTTCCCGAAAGTACCTATGACAACGTTGCGCCATACTTGCAGTTAGATTATGACTTAATTGAAAATTTAACCTTATCGACTGGTGTTCGTTACGAACATGCCGAGTTAAGTGTCGATGACTACAAAACCCTATGGGGTGCAGGCAATAAGCAAATTGCGGGCGGTTCAGCCACCTTCGATGAAACCTTATTTAACGTCGGTATCTCTTATAAAATCACTCCTGACATTCGCGTTTATACCAGCTATAACCAAGGTTTTGGCATGCCGGATATCGGCCGAATTCTGCGTGATGGTAAAAGCTTCCCCGGCGACAATCCCAGCATAGATGGCTCACTGGCGCTCACGCCGATAGTCACAGATAACGTTGAAGTCGGCGCCGATTACCAAGGTAAATACTTAAGCGCCAAGCTAGCTTACTATCGTTCCGCCACTGATTTTGGCTCACGTTTGGCCTTAAATAGTGATGGTTTCTACGACGTGAAGCGCGAAAAGAGTGTGATCGATGGTATTGAAGCCAATGTCACCGCCTACATTACCAGCAATGATGATCTCGGCATGAATATCGCCTTCCAGCAGGGCGAATACGATTCAAATGGTGATAGCCAAGTCGATACCGATCTCGATGGTGCAAATATTTCGCCAAACCGTATCAACCTGTTCTGGACCCATAGCTTCGATAATGAAATGTCGACCCGCGTTCAAGCCAATTACTACATGGACCGCGATTTTAAAAACGCGGCGGGCAACAAGTATGCAGAGTTTGATGGCTACACGACAGTCGATGCTTCCTTCTCCATGCCGCTTTACACTGGCACCCTGAGCCTAGGTTTGCAAAATCTATTTAATAAGGATTATTTCAATTATTACTCACAAACCATGGGTACAAATGATCGTTATTTCAAAGGAATGGGGCGTACTGCAACAATAGGCTACACCTTGCCTTTCTAAGTGAAAGGCCCATTTTGAAACATAAAAAAGCGCAATTACATTGCGCTTTTTTATTGTGTGGAAGTAAGCAAATTATGCCTTGGTCACGACCCAGAGTGCGTGTAATAAACCAGGGAACCAGAACAGTAAACATAACACGATGTTTATTAGCAGATCTTTACCCGCTCCCGCCTTCAAAAATACAGCAACTGGCGGCAATAAAATCGCAATAATGACTAAAAGTAGTTTATTTGTATCCATAACAGAACATCCTCAAAACGGAGATTGTAGGCAAATCAACAAGATCTAACTTCGCAGGAAGACTCAGAATTTGCAAACCTTTTAGTTTGCAAGGCGTAAATAATCCCAGCCGCAGCCTAAATGAAGGCCCTTACCATTCCCTAAAATGAAAAAGGATATTCAACCCATTATCTGTCCAGAGTAGACTAAGATATCCAGTAAACTCCAACCGAAAATCCCTAAAAGCATCTATAGTTAAAGAAAAATATGAAGTAAAAGAATGATATTTGATCCCCAAGCCTTATTACTCATCAAGTTTATTTGCCTGCTTACTAGCACGGCTGCCGTCGCATGGGGACTCATTGCACAACCTTTAAAAATTGCCACTCAAGCCAGTATGCGCTTTTCTCTGGCGAACTTGTTCGTCCTCCTTGGCATCATACTCAACAGCCAACGCACCGAAGCCTCCAGTTACTTTTTTTGGTTCTGCTCGGATATGGCGATTTTGTTTGGCTTCATTCTAGCGCGTTGGGGAACAAAGGCGCTTTTTAGACTCAAGCCCAGCGTAAAATCGGATCTTATTCTTTTAGCACTCACCGCTGGTGTGATGCTCTTGGTTCCACCTAATTTCAGCTCCGAACGCATTTTGGCCATCGTATTCTCAGCCTGCGCCGCGCTCATTTTCGCCATGTTAACTCGAGATAACTATCTTGCCATCAAACGCGATACGGGAAATCGAGTTGCCATCGCTATGGTCATGCCTTTAGTCGCCATGGTGGGTATTTTTATCATTCGTATCTTTATCGCCCTGCTTTCTCCCGAAGAAAGTCCGATGTTTATCGCCATGCACACGCAAGAAGCCATACCTGTGCTTTGGTTCTATGTCTTTCTGGCCCTATTGATCAATATCGTGATGATAGGTAATGCCATGACTCGGCTTGTCAGTAAAATCCGCATGTTAGCGGAGCGGGACCAACTCACAGGCCTGTGGAATCGCCGTGCTATGCATAAGTTTTTAAACAATATCCATCAACGCTGGCTGCGGGATAAAGTACCTTACAGTATGATTTTATTGGATCTTGATCATTTTAAAGATATCAACGATCAATACGGGCACGATGCGGGCGATCTCGCCCTGCTGACGGCGGCGAGACTGTTTGGGTCGGTATTGCGAGAAAATGACGCCCTATGTCGTCACGGTGGAGAGGAGTTTCTGGTGATTTTACCTGCGACCGATGCTCCCGCGGCCAGAGTCGTCGCCGAGAAATTGCATCAAATACTTAAGGACAATTCATTTATCTGGCAAGGTGTTACGATAAAAATTCATGCTAGTTTAGGTTACGCCACTATTTATCAAGGATGCCAACCTGACAAACTACTCATTCAAGCAGACCAAGCTATGTACCGCGCAAAATCTGAAGGCCGAGACCGTATTTGCCAAGCTTGCTAGGCTTTCGCAACATAACGCTGCAAAGATTAATCTCCTTTCGCTGGCCAAGCCAAAGTCTCGGGCTCACGCCATGCAACTAGCGCCTCAGTGACACCTTCAGCGCCAAAATGCTCACCTTGAGTCGGTAAATCCCGATAAGCGTAATCACGCCAACCTGTCACTTCATCACCATAGCGAAAATGCAAGCAATAGGCATGCAGATAACACCGATCCGCTGCCCCACCGCCGTATAAATCATCCCCTAAAATGGGTACACCTAAGCTCGCCAAGGCGACTCTTAATTGATGGGTTTTACCTGAGTGGGGTTTAAGCAAATATAAACGCAATCCCTCGCAAACACTCAAAGAGAAAAACTGCGTAATCGCTGGATTCTCTTTAGTCCGCAGTAACTTAAACATGCTACGACGCGACTTTGCCATGTCACCAATCACCCAGCCTTGCTTCTTCTTCGGCTTGCCTTTCGCGAGGGCGAGGTAATATTTCTGCACTTTATGGGCGGTAAACAGCTCAGTAAATTGCTTGGCGGCGACCGCGCTCTTAGCCAGAATCAACAGACCGGACGTGGGCGTATCGAGTCGATGAACAGCAAAAAGCTTAATCCCTAAATCTTGCTCAGCCTGCGCCACCACGCCTGCAGTCCCATCCTGACTGTGGAAATGCACTTTGGCTGATTTGGAAATAACAATAAAATCAGCCTCATCGGCTATGATTCGATACATGGAGTACTCGGCGTTGTAATGCGGATCATCGACTTAAAACTGAATAGTGACGACTAAGCCAGGATGATTATCCGTGAGATTAATTTTGGCATTGTGCCGTGAGAGAATCGCTTTGACCATAGATAATCCTAAACCAGTACCCTGTAAATGCCGGCTAGGGTCGAGGCGCACTAAACGTTCGAACACTCTTTCTTTACTCTCGTCTGGAATACCAGGGCCATTATCGCGGATCTGAATTTGTGGGCCTGACTGAATAATCTCAATCCGCGCACCTTGGCCAGAATACTTCATCGCATTATCGACAAGATTATATAAGGCTTGGAATAATAAGTATTTATCACCAAAAACCTTATGATCTGTCAGTAACGATAAACTCAAGGTTTGCTCGTTAGATTCAGCCACAGCATCGGCCATATCCAATAAGTCGGTACACAGTTGCGCTAGGCTTAACTCCTGCAAATCGAGTATCTGCTGACCTTCTTCGATACGCGTGAGCGACAACATGGCATCAAACGTCGCTAAACAATGATCGAGTTCCTCGGTCAAAATGGCGCAACCTTCGCTAATCTCATTGCTCGGCTTACTCGCCAACTCTTCAATACCAATACGGATATGTGACAGTGGAGTACGTAAATCATGGGCGATATTATCGGTCGCACCACGCACTGCCATCAGGTTATTTTCGAGAATATCCAGCACATTATTAAACTGCAGCGCCAACATATCGAACTCATCCTGACGCCAACTCAAGGGTAAGCGGGTATCATAATGACCGCGTTCAATCTGTTCACTCAAGCGGTTGTATTGCACTAATCGACGTAAAATCGCCTTAGAAAACAGATAGCCGAGCGCTAAAGTCAACACTACGGTAAGCATGACAGCCGTCGCGGCGGCACTGATAAACTTATCAATTAACGTCGCTAAGTTATCGGTACGGGTCGCAATCAACACAGGGCCGTAGCGGGTCATCACCAGACCGCCAGTAAGAATATGCAGCTTATCTGGGCCACCGGTTAAGATAGGAAAATCCCGCGTTTGCGGCAGCATGGGCATGCCTTCTGGCATAAAACTCAAGGCACCGACCATATCGTAGCTATTACGCCAAGCGATCAGGGCCGTTTGTGGATCGGCGGCGCGGATTTGAGCGGCAAAACTACGGCGATCAACCGTTAGGGCAAGTTGCTGATAACGTTGGGTCTCTGACTCTAAATATTGAGTCACTTGATACTGCTGCTCAATAATCAACTGCCGATAGAGGGCAAATAGCAACGCCCCGATGATCACTATCACTAAGGTCGAAAAAACGATTGTGATGCGCCAGGCGCTGCTTTGGTAAGGCTTAATGCCTTTGTCGTAAGCGATAACCCGCTCCCCTCACGGTTTCGATAAGCTCGCCATGGCCTAACTCTTCAAATTTACGGCGTAATTTTGCGATATGCACATCGATGACGTTAGTGCGCGGGTCGAAGTGATAATCCCACACTGCTTCGAACAATAAGGTGCGGCTAATAACTTGATTAGCATGTTCCATCAGATACTTAAGTAACTGAAACTCTTTTGGCTGTAGCATCAACTCTTGCCCGTCTAAAGTGACATTACGGGTCAGTAACTCCATCTTCAAACCACCAACAACGAGATCAGTTGTCACAGGCACAGATTGCCCACGGTGCATTAGTTTTTCAGCGCGAACTAATAACTCGGAGAAAGCAAACGGCTTAGTCATATAGTCGTCGCCACCTGCCCGCAAGCCTTTTACTCGCTCATCGACGTGCGCTAAAGCGGATAAAATCAGCACTGGTGTTTGATTACCCGTAGCCCTTAAGGCGGCCAGCAATTTTAAGCCATCGAGTTGAGGTAACATGCGGTCGAGGATCACGAGATCGTACTGACTACTCGTCGCAAGTGACAGGCCTTGATGGCCATCGCTCGCCGTTTCGATATTGTGGCCCTGCTCAAAAAATCCTTTGACGATGTAATCAATCGTCGTCGCATCATCTTCAACTAAAAGTATTTTCATCTGTATGTTGCGCTCCTCAATCTTAAGCACTCGTGTGAGCACTCGATTGACTTAGATATTTCAATCCCACTTGAGTAAAGGTAACGGTCGTAAATTTTCGACATCAAAGGCCAACTTAAACTTACCCGTATCGTCTAACAGCTTAAGTTCTAAGTAACTGATACCTAAGTCGTGGTCTAACTTTGCTTCGGTTAAGAAGGCTTTATGATCTTTAGTGGCCTTAATGATTAGACCTGAAAAGGTTTGATCTTTTGCCGCGATCATACGCGTTGCCTCAACCTCACCCAGATCATCGGCGCTTACTTTACTCGCCTTTTGTTTCAGTAACTTACCATCACGGGCACGATATTCAAACCGCGTAATAGAGTTTGCTAAAGGATTAATTAACTCAAATTGATAGACTAATTCACCCTCTTGCTCTTCCATATGAAATTCGGCAATCACACCGGAGAACCCTTTTTCAATCTGCTGCATAACGCTCAACGGCGGTACATAGTCTCCACCCGCAAACATCGAATACATGCTCTGAGCCGCCGTTGCGACACCAGATACCAACATGAATCCTAGCAACCATAGTCTCATGGCCCCTCCATATAAATCAGCTAAGTTTGTATCTTATGAGACAATCAGTTAGAAGTCGATGGACCTATTGCGCCTGTATGCAATTCCAAGCTAATCCCTCACAATTTACCACTGGATATAGAATCACACTGTGTCAGCGTTAACTCTGGTTCGGCCATCAATTGATCTGAAATCCAACGTCAACAGCACCTAAATCGCCGATAAGCCAAACACTCAATCTTTTTGTGGCTAATGTGCTAAGTCTACCTAATACCAACTTAAACGCCGATGGAAACAAGATTAAGCTTTGATCATCTGGGGATTTTTAAACATGACATTTTCAGTGATAACACTCAATTTCGCCATTTAGAATCAAGAGGATTGAATTTTAGCGGGTATTTTAGTCTATCTGTGTCATTAAAAAGTGGGATTGGCAAATAAATCGCCCTCGACTAAAGTCAGATAACTTAGCATCAGGTAACGGTATTTTTAAATCGGAGCGCAAATGAAACCAGTCATACGATGGATAAGCTTAAGCTTGTTATTAATAGCAGCATTAAGCGCTTATGCCTATGGCAGCGCCACCAGTGCATTGGTGTTCATCATCTTAGGAATGCTATTGGAAGGGACATTTTGGATTGGATTGCTGGGTAAAAAACGTCATTAGAGTGCGATATCACGTTATTCCAAAATATGAATTTGTTCGGATTTGAGTGCCACTGTGGTTTGCATTCCTTTTGTGAGTGCAAGTTTTTGGGCAAAATGCAGCGAGACTTCGGTGTTAAGTTGTAACTGAGTACCTGTGATATAGCAGATAAGCCGGACCGATTCCCCCATCACCAGCATAGCGTCGATAGTGACATCTAACTTATTAAAGCTGCGGCATAAACGCCCTTTGGAAATCGAATTAAACCGAATACCTTGGTTGGGGATAACCCAACGAACTCGACTTTCCACAGGGCGATCTTTGCCATAGTCGCAGGCAATTAGCTGCTCACCAAATTTAAGCCAAGTGAGATTTTTAGTGCTGTCTTGAAATACCACTTCACCATCAAAAATATTTCTTAGCCCCATCTGCCTAGCCACAGCTTCATTTCGTGGCCGCGATAACACCTCGAAAGGTGCACCTTGCTGTAGCATCTTGCCTTGGCTGATCAAAATCATCGAATCAGCCAGCAGCAAGGCTTCATTTAAGTCATGGGTGACCATAATAACTGGGCAAAGTAACTGCTCTTTGAGGCGCGCCAGTTCGAGATATAAACGCTCGCGGGTTTCCCTGTCTACCGCCGAAAAAGGCTCATCGAGTAATAATACTGAAGGTTCGCGGGCAAGTGCCCGGGCAAGCGCGACCCGCTGACGCTGACCGCCAGATAAATGCGCTGGCAATCTATCGGGTAGGCCTTGTAGGTTGACTCGCTCAAGCCAATCTTTCGCGCGTACAATGCGCTCAGATTTAGGGATATGGTCAAGTCCAGCGACTACGTTTTCCAAGGCAGTGAGATTCGGAAATAAGCCAAAATGCTGCGGCATATAACCGATATGGCGTTGCTGCGGGCTTAAGGCGATGCGCGCATTATCATCAAACCAAGGCCGTTCGCCAAAATGGATTTGGCCCGTATCGGGATGATTTAATCCAGCGATCATCCGTAGCAAGGTCGTTTTGCCACCGCCAGACGGCCCCACCACAGCGAGCACTTCGCCAGCTTTACAACGAAAATCAGCGTTGAGTTTAATGTGTTTATGGTTTTGGATCTGACACTGCAGATCAGCGATGATTTGCGCCACGCTGACCTCCTAAACGCCGCGATAGACTGGTTGTTAGTGCTAACGCCGTCACGGCAAACAGCAATAAGACTAATGACATAGTGCCAGCAGCATTAAAATCGAATGATTGCACACTGTCATAAATTGCAATCGAAATCGTCTTAGTCTCGCCAGCGATATTGCCGCCCATCATCAACACAACGCCAAACTCGCCGAGCACATGGGAGAAACACAACACCAGCGCGGTTAGCACACCCGGCCACACCATAGGCAATTCAATCTTAAGCAATATTTTAAGTCGGCTCATGCCACAACAAGCTGCGGCATCGCGGACATCATTCGGCACAGCTTCAAAGGCCCGCTGGATCGGCTGCACCGCGAAGGGGATATTGACGAACACGGAAGCGATAACCAGACCAGAAAAATGAAACACGAGCTGCTGGCCAGTCAGTTGCTCTATCCATTGTCCGAGCCAACTCTGACTACCGAGCCCCACCAGCAAGTAATAGCCAATCACAGTCGGCGGTAACACTAAGGGCACCATGATCAGCGCTTCGACCCAAGATTTACCGACAAATTGGCGGTAGGCCAAAGCTCGCCCCGCGAGTATCGCAAGGGGGATCAGCACCAATACTGTGATGCTGCTGAGTTTGACCGATAACCACAGCGCCTGCCAATCCATTGGAATCCTTAACTTACTGGCAAACCAAAACCGTATTGAGTGAATACGGCGCGGGCGGCGTCTGACTGTAGATATTGGTAGAAACGCTCGGCGGTTGAGCTAGCCTTAGGCATTAACGCCATACGTTGATTCAGCGGACCATGGAGATCTGAGGGCAGAGCTAAATAATGACCGAGGGCCTGAAACTGCGGCGCAATTGCCAGTGATAAAGGAATAATTCCGCCTTGAGTAGAGCCGCTGATCGCAAACTGCGCCGCTTGGGAGGCGTTTTCGCCTAAGATCAACTTAGTTTGTAGCTCATCCCATAAACCGAGTTTTTTCAATAACTCTCGGGCGCGTTCACCGTAGGGTGCATGGTCAGGATTGGCAATCGCAAAACGCTCTAGCTGACCCGCGGCCATTAATGCTTTTAGGCCATTGAGTTCGATATCTAGTGCGAGCGGTGAATTTTTAGGGGCGACTAAGGCTAAACGGCCAACGGCATACTGCACGCCCTCGCCTTGGGTAAAACCGACTTTGTTCAGCTCGGCAATATAACGCTCATCGGCGCTCAGCAGCATTTCAAACGGCGCACCGTGTTGAATTTGCGCGACAAAATTTCCCGATGAACCATAAGAGACCCGTACTTTGAGACCCGTTTCTGCGGTGAAGTTTTTAACAATGTCATCCAAGGCAAACTTGATATTAGCCGCCGCGGCGATGGCAGGAATCGGCGCATTATCCACTGCGCGACTGGTCGATGGTACAACTGCTAAGCAAAACAGTAATACAAAACCAAGGGAGTGGAAGAAACGGGTCAAACTCTGCATTGGGTCACCTCAGTGCCGTGTTCGCGTTCATGTAGAGCTAGCAAGCTGCCTTGCCACTGCGCGTATTTTTGCTGTAACTAATCTTTGTGTTGCCACAGTTTGGCAGCTTGTTCATCGGCATCTTTCGCCTCAACCCAACTTTTACCTTGCTCGCCCGCTTCTAATTTCCAGAATGGCGCCTTGGTTTTTAGGAAGTCGATTAAGAATTCACAGGCCGCGAAGGCGGCTTTGCGATGGGCGCTGGTTACGCCGATAAATACAATTTGCTCACCTAAGGCCATAGTGCCCACGCGGTGAATCACAGTGACTTTGTTCAGTGGCCAGCGACTGCGCGCCTCGACAACGATTTGTTCTAGCACGGCTTCTGTCATGCCAGGATAGTGCTCTAAGGTTAAGTCAGTCACGGCGGCGCCATCATTAAAATCACGCACTTTACCGACGAAAGTGACTACGGCACCATCGCTATCATCTTGAGCCAACTGCCGATATTCGTCGGTCACACTAAAATCGACTTCTTGCACTCGAACTGCGGGTAATAAGCGCATATTAACCTCCGGTAACGGGTGGGAAAAAGGCGACTTCATCACCATCGTTTACAGGCGTATCCCATTGACTGATGGTCTGATTTACCGCTACCAGCAATTTGTCTGAGGTTAATACTTTAGCCCATTTATCGTCGGTGGCGGCCAGCGTCGCACGTAACGCTTCAGCGGTTTGTGTCTGCTCGCTCGCCTCTAGGCTTAATTTAGCTGTGCCCAATAATTCTCGAACTTGAGCAAAAAACAACACGTTAATCATAATCTTCTCTCGTTTTTGATCCGCTTAACTGACTCACCAATAGCGCGTCAGACTTAAGCTTGGACAGCTTCGCTCACTTGGTAATCTGCCGAGTGGCTAAAGCCTATTCTGTCAGGCTAAACCTTAAAATGTCCCGATTTGCCGCCACGTTTTTCTAGCAAACGGACTTGGGAGATCACCATATCTTTTTGCACGGCTTTGCACATATCGTAGATAGTTAATGCCGCCACTGAGGCCGCAGTTAAGGCTTCCATCTCTACGCCTGTTTTGCCGGATAATTTACACAGACTGGTGATACGCACGCGGTTATGTTCAGGCTGCGCTTCTAAATCGACTTCAACTTTAGTCAGCATTAGTGGATGACATAAAGGGATAAGATCTGAGGTTTTTTTCGCGGCTTGAATACCCGCAATACGAGCAGTGGCAAACACATCACCCTTGTGGTGGCTGCCACTCATGATCATCTCGAGTGTCGTGCTCGCCATCTCGATAAACGCTTCGGCACGGGCTTCACGCTCGGTGACGGCTTTTTCGGTGACATCGACCATATGGGCGTTGCCATCGGCATTAATATGGGTAAATACATTGCTCATTGGAGCGATCCTTTCGTTTGAGGACAAAACAAAGTGCAAGGGAAATTGGGCTTATACTCGCGCTAAATCGGCGGTGATGAAGAACCTAAATACGGGCTAGCCACCAATAGAGGCGAGATGCTGAGTGACACCTGTAATGCCTTGATGCAAGTAATGGGTGGCTTTCTTCTGGGCTAATTGACCGTGCAAACGCTCAATTAATTCCGCTTGTTGGCTAGAATGCTGCAGCAGATCACGCAAATCGACACCGGATTCGGTGAAGAGGCACAAGTGCAACTTGCCCTTCGCCGATACGCGCAGGCGATTACAGCTGGCACAGAAGTTAGTCGCATAGGGCATGATCAAGCCGATACGGCCCTGATAATCGCTGCGGCTGAAATTTTGGGCTGGACCATCGGAGGCACTTGGCGTATCTAATTGCCAGCCATCTGCCAGTAACTGTGCTTTGATGTCGGCGCCCGCTAGGTGATGGGCTTCAAAATACTCACGACCAAGACCCGTTTCCATCAGCTCGATAAAACGCAGGTCGATTGGCGTGTGTTTAATCCAGTGTAAAAAACGTGGCAAATCTTTATCGTTTAAACCTTTAAGCAGTACGGCGTTGATTTTTACTCGCTCGAAACCTGCTGACAAGGCGGCATCAATCCCCCGCATCACTTCGTCAAACTTATTTTCGCCGGTGATCTGGTAAAACATTTTGGGATCTAAACTATCCACGGACACATTGATACGACGCAAGCCAGCATCGAACCATTCTTTGGCATGCTTTTCGAGTCGATATCCATTAGTGGTCGTCGCAATAGTATGAATGCGCGGGTTATCAGCGACGACACGAATGATGTCGGTAAAGTCTTTACGCAGGGTAGGTTCACCGCCTGTAATGCGGATTTTTTGGGTGCCGACTTGGCTAAATGCGGAGACTAAGTTTTCTATCTCATTGAGAGATAAGAATTTTGGTTTACCTTCAGGATGATAACCATCAGGGAGGCAGTAACTGCATTTGAAGTTACAAACGTCAGTGACTGACATCCGTAAATAGTGAAATTTTCGACCAAAGCTGTCTTGTAATTGAGACATGATCACCTTTCCAAGTGTGGGAGGTGAGAGCATTTCTTATCCCACCCCGGTGGCATTATTACCACGGCTACACCTCCATATCTTTCGACTTAGGCAGGCAAGCTCGGAGAACCGTCGTCGGTGATTATAGGCCGAAAGTACTCACTAGCTATACCCCTAAACAGGTATTTATTAACCTAGATCACGCTAGCGTGAATAATCTGTGACAGTCCTCACCTAAAGATTTGTATTGAATTAGACTAAACAGCAGCTTAATCCACTGTGACCTTATCTTATTTTCAGGTAAGGTGGTGCAAGCAATAAAACGCCCGTTTACAAACTACAACACTCGATAAAAATCGGGGAAACGTGAAGGAAGAGGTGAACTGATGGAACGCGAATCAATGGAATTCGATGTTGTTATCGTCGGTGCTGGTCCAGCTGGCTTGGCCACGGCATGTCGATTAATGCAAATATCACAGGATTCAGGTAAAGAAATTACCGTCTGTGTGGTAGAAAAAGGCTCAGAAGTGGGCGCGCATATTCTGTCAGGCGCAGTGTTCGAGACAAAAGTGCTAGACGAGCTATTCAGTGACTGGCGCGAAAAAGATGCTCCAATAAAAACCGCTGTCACCCACGACGAAATTTACCTACTCAGCTCAGCCACCGACGGCAGAGTCATGCCTAATGCTTTTGTGCCAAAAACCATGCACAACGACGGCAATTTTATTATCAGCGTCGGTAATCTGTCCCGCTGGCTTGCCAATCGCGCAGAAGAACTCGGTGTCGAAATATTCCCCGGCTTTGCCGCCAGTGAACTACTATTTAACGCCGATAACAGCGTTAAAGGTATTTTGATTGGCGATATGGGAGTGGGTGCCGATGGCGAACCCAAAGACAGCTTTATGCCAGGCATGGAGTTGCACGCTAAATATACCGTTTTCTCCGAGGGTTGCCGCGGCCACTTAGGCAAGCAACTTATCGAAAAATACCATTTAGATAATGGTAAAACACCACAGCATTACGGTTTAGGCTTCAAAGAAATTTGGAAAGTCCCCGCCGAACAACACGAACAAGGCAAAGTCGTTCACACAGGTGGCTGGCCATTAACCGAGGGCGCATCGGGTGGCGGCTTCCTTTATCACATGGAAGATAACCAAATTGCGGTCGGCCTTATTATTGATTTGAACTACAAAAATCCGCATCTGAGCCCATTTGACGAATTCCAGCGCTATAAAACCCACCCTGTGATTGCTAAGTATTTAACGGGTGGCGAACGCCTTAGTTATGGCGCACGCGCGATTACTAAAGGCGGCTTAAACTCGCTACCTAAGATGAGTTTTCCTGGCGGTCTTATCATAGGCTGCAACGCGGGTACGTTGAACTTTGCTAAAATCAAAGGCACTCACACCGCGATGAAGAGCGGGATTGTTGCAGCAGAAACCTTAGGTAAAGCCATGATGGCAGGGGTTGAAGGCGGTAAAGATCTCGACTGTTACCAAACCCACCTTGAAGAAAGCTGGCTATACGAAGAATTGCATAAATCCCGCAACTTTGGTCCAGCGATGCACAAATTTGGTACCTATTTAGGCGGCGCATTCAACTATATAGATCAAAACTGGTTTGGCGGAAAGTTCCCTATCACACTGCGTGATGAGCACCCAGACTATGCGCAAATGGCACCTGTGAGCGCTTACAGCAAGATTGATTATCCAAAACCCGATGGCAAGCTTAGCTTCGATAAACTGTCCTCAGTGTATCTGTCGAGCACTTATCATGAGGAAGATCAGCCCTGCCATTTACGTCTCAAGGACAGCAACATTCCACTGGGCATTAACTTGACTCAGTTTAATGAGCCAGCACAGCGTTACTGCCCAGCAGGCGTGTATGAAATCGTCGAAGAGGCGGGTCAACCCAAGTTTGTAATCAATGCGCAAAACTGCATTCATTGCAAAACCTGCGACATAAAAGATCCGAGCCAAAACATCACTTGGGTTACACCGGAAGGCGGTGGTGGTCCAAACTACCCCAACATGTAACATTTGGATGATAAATGTAAACAATGGCGCTCAGTGGAGCGCCTTTTTTTCACCTTTTACACGAATAGTTCACTTTTTTTGCTTGCCCTTACTCGGGACATTGGCCACAATTGCCACACAAAAAAGAGTTCGTTTTCAATCACCATCTCATTTCCATCTATACTCTACATAATTAGATCTACAGCAAGACCAACAGGTTAGGCCAAATAAGTGTTCTATACGCTGTTTTATTCGGCAATCGGCCTAGACTAAGGTTAACTTTTAACATTTCTGTCCGATAATCTTTTACCGTACAAGAGTGCGTTGACCGATAACTCAAAATAGTCCAACACAGGCATATTGATATTTATGATATTTAATAACCTCACCATTAAGCAGAAAATTCTGTTAACAGTGACATTTGCAGTACTGTTGTCGACCATACTCGTCGGCGTATTAAGCCAACGTAGCGCGAAAAATGTCGTACAACAAAGGATGTTAGGTTCGGAATTACCGAGCTTAATGATGCAAATTCGCAATAAGATCGATCTCGACATTTCCACTTTGATGAATGCTGCAGAGCAATTGGCCAGTAGCCGCATGTTACTGCAATGGCTCGAAGACGGTAGACCGCAGGCCCAAGAAACCCAAGTCGTAGCCCAACTCAAAGACATCACTCGTCAATATAAGCTAGCGCAAGCTTCCTACGCAGATAGACAAACTGCCGCCTACTACACTCAGGATGGTTTTTTGCGCGTGCTCACTCCTGCGCAGGATGGCTGGTTTTTTGGTTACCGCGACAGTGGCCAAGAACGTATGTTGAACGTATTTACTGAGGCCAACGGCGAAGTCAAACTCTTCATCAACTACCAACAACCCAATGGTCGCGGCTTAGTCGGGCTTGCTAAATCACTCGATGACATGGTGCGTTTGCTGAGCTCGTTTAAGATTGAAGAAACTGGTTTAGTCTACTTAGTGGATGCTAAAGGTGAGGTAAAACTCCACCCAGATACGAGCCAAATTGGTAAGAGCAGCCTAAGCAGCTTATACAAGGATGCAAGTTCAAGCTCATTATTAAACCGCAGTGATTTCAATCTGATCAATACCAAAATCAATGGCGAAAACATGCTGGTTGCCAGTAGTTATATCGCATCTATGGATTGGTACTTAGTCGCACAGGTGCCAGAGGCCGAAGTATTCGCACTATTAACCGAAGCGGCTTATCAGATCTTAATCTGGACGCTAATCATTGCAGCGGGCTTTATTGTCCTCGCCATCGTGGTGGCAGGTTCAGTAAGTCGTCCTATTGCCCAAGTTGCCGCGATGTTCCACGACATAGGCGAAGGCGAAGGTGACTTACGTCAACGTCTACCTGTCAATGGTGAAGATGAAATTGCGCAACTCGCCAAGGGATTTAACAGCTTTATCAGTAAGATCCAAGATTCGGTCATCGAAGTGGCACAAACCAGCGAACAGCTCGGTTTCTCGGCTAAGGATGTGTCGAATCAGGCACAGCAAACCTTAGAAGACAGCCATGAGCAGAAAGATCGCACTATGATGGTGGTAACGGCCATTAATGAAATGGGCGCGACGGTTAACGAAATTGCCAGTAATGCCGCCCAAGCTGCGGTTGCCGCCAGAGATGCAGATACTGAAGCCAGCAGCGGCCAAGTTGTGGTAACCCGTGCCCGCGATACCATTAACCAATTGTCGAAAGACGTTGGCCAAGTGGGTGAAGTGATTGAGTCCCTCGCGACCCACACTAAATCCATCGGTGGTATTTTAGATGTGATCCGCGCAATCTCTGAGCAGACTAACTTGTTAGCACTTAACGCGGCCATTGAAGCAGCACGTGCCGGCGAAGCTGGACGCGGATTTGCTGTCGTCGCCGATGAAGTGCGTAACTTAGCCTCGCGCACAGCAGCATCGACTAATGAAGTGCAAGGCATGATCGACAAGCTGCAATCGGAAGCCAGCCGCGCGGTTAATGCGATGGCCCAGAGTCGTACCCGCTCCCACGAAGGCGTTGTGGCCGTCGATGAAGCCAGCAAATCGTTAATTGGCATTAGCGATCGCATTGGTCTTATCAGCGACATGAACATTCAAGTTGCTGCGGCAACGGAAGAACAATCCACAGTGGTGGAGGACATCAACCGTAACGTCACTGAAATCAATGACATTACTCAACGTACTGCCAATACTGCACAAGCGGCGGCACAGGCGAGTTTAGCCTTGAATCAACTGTCACACCGCTTAGATACCTTAGTGGCCAAGTTTAAGGTGTAAAACCTTAAAACTTACGCCATAAAAAACGCCTTAGATGTTTCCATCTAAGGCGTTTTTCTTTAACTCGCAGAGGCAATTAATCCATAGCAATAAATTTAATCGTTAATGGATAGCGATACACTTTACCTTCGCTGGCCTTAATAATCGCCAGCACAGTGCACACCAAATCGAATATGCCAAGTATGGCTAAAAAAATGAAACCTATTCCGACCAAAGCTAATACGCCACTGATGATCACATAAATCAACAGGCTCAATTTAAAGTTCAAACAACTACGGCCACATTGATCGACAAATGCGGACTCTTCACGCTTCATCAGCCAAATGATCAAAGGACCAAGAATAGAGCCCAACGGCACTAAGTATCCAATAAAACTTGAGGCGTATACCAGTAAGCCAAAATCTTTATCACTTTTTGTAACGGGTTCAATCATAGGTCATCCCTGTTTTATCATTTTGAATATAAAGCCTTATTTTCCACTCGGCCCATATAAACGCATTTGCCAATCTTCTACTGTCTGTAATGCTAAGCGGCGTTGTAGGCTATTAACCCAACTCAGCGCTAATCCCTCGCAGGAAGCTAAACGATCATAGGCACTGGCATTAAACGTTGGCGAGAAATAGAGTGACATGGCCTCGGCAACACTGATATCAGTACGACGCTCAACTAATTCAATCCTATCGTTTAACTGAATAATCCCTGGGGTTAAGATTCTATAAAACCAACCACATAATTGGCTTTGCTGCATGGCGAGGGCGAATTCTCTGTGGCCAAATTGCAGATTCAATTTAAAACAAGGTGAACGCGGCTGAGTCACTTGCACTTTTACTGCGCCAATTTGCAAGATATCGCCAATATTGACTTGAGTTTCGTTCAGTCCAACTGTGCTAATGTTCTCTCCCATGCTGGGCGCATCTTCGAGCTGGGTGATTAAGTCCCAACGACGATATTGGCCGTAGTGCTCGCGGGGGAAATGATGTAGCACGCGATCAAGGCCGCCATGGTGTTTTGGATCGGCCTGCGCGTCCCCTTCAACATGGTCGATATGCACTAACAGTTGTTGAGCCGCTTGCTTACCATCAATCCCCGTAGCAACACCGGACATTTCTTGAAGATGGTTTCCTAAGTACAATCCAGACAATTTATTAATCAACAACTTTGACATCAGCAACTCCAAATCAATGACCTATCGCGCATTACTGTCAGAGTGTAAACCGCGATACGCCAATAACACAATCAACCCGCGCCATAACCCACAAAGGTAGACTAAACATTGCTGCCAAGAAGAACCGAGTAGAGTCTATGAATGATTTAACACCACTTGATTTCGGCCCGCTTCTTTTGCCTGATACAAGGCCAGATCGGCACGTTTGATAAGGTCCTCCGCAGGCTCTTGCACTTGATGCTCAGCAACACCAATACTGGCAGTAATAGAAATGTGCAATCCATTCACTTTAATTTCCCGCTGGGAAATGAGGTCACGGATCTGTTCTGCCAGTTCTGCCGCTCGGGATAAATCCATCTCAGGAAGTAAAATTAAAAACTCCTCACCGCCCCAGCGACATAAAATATCCTGTTGTTGTAGTAAACCACGCAGCATATTAGTCATGGTTTTTAATACTAAGTCACCAATCCCATGCCCATAACTGTCGTTCACTTTTTTAAAGTGGTCGATATCCAGCAAGAGTATTGAAATCGGCGATTGTGTCAGCTTAGCTTTATCTAACGCCTGCCTAAAGTACTCATCAAACACCTGACGGTTAGCGGCGCCGGTGAGCTTATCGGTAGACGCCATAATTTCTAGTTTGCGCTGATAACGACCTAAGGTCATGTTTGAGATGAATAAAATACCTAGAGTTACCATTAGGCTTAACGCCAAATTACCCCAAAACGTATTTAACAGTTCCCGCTCTTGTGGCGCATCCTCCTGCTCAACAATCAAATACCACTTAAACTCAGGAACTAAGCGACTATTGAGATAAACCGTTTTCCCGCTTTTCTGATAGCTGAAGGCGGCACTTGGGCTGGTTAAAATACGCGTAGCCAAATTATCAAGCCCTACGTTCGTTTGCAGCGAATCCGTACCGTCATATTGATCGCCATGCAAAGTGACATTACCTTGCCGATCGGTAAAGAACACTCGACGGTTATAACGCTTTTGATATAACTCAATTAAGGCTTTAACCTTTTCAACCGCCAACCCCACACCGGTAACACCAATAAATTTTCCTTCAAAATCAAAAACTTTATAGTTAACAAATACGGTTGTCTTACTGCGGTCAGCCGTATCGGCATCAATATTGACCTCATAATGCTCAGATTCAGGTAAAGAACGCACTCGAAAATACCAAGCATCGTCAGGCTCTACATCTTGGATTTGTTTTAAAATGCCCGTGGAATGGTAATAATTTCGACTTTTCTCAGACACAAAAAAGCTCGTGACAGTACCGTATTTTTCTTGGATTTCCTTAAGGTAACGAATGAGTTTTTCGGGCTCTTGCTCATGACTTAAGGTCCAATCCCTAACAAAGGTATCCTGCGCCATCAAGGATGAAATAAAGATGGGTCGTAACAAATCCTGTTGAATTTCTGAATAAATATTGTCACTTGTGAGCGGTAAGGTATTGCTCTCTATTTGTTGGCTCAGTGAATCATGGGCCACTTTGTAACTGATACCGCTGGTCACTAAAAAGGCGACCAAAAGCAAAACAGACAGAAGCCAAATAAATTTATTTTTATCATTCCAAGCGTTATTGCCCATTCTCAACTCCAAAGACTACAGAACACCTTGAGTGGCTTATTATTTTAATTTAACGATAACTATTTTAGTTGAATAAATGTTAACGCAATTGCGCCATGGCCGCACAAGATTTCTGTCGTATTGGCGTTCTACGATGGAATAACTTTATTTTGAGCAAAAAAATGCCTCGTTGGGGAAACGAGGCAAAAACATACTAACCAATAAATGGGAGAAAAGTACAAGAAAACGTTAAGGGACAAGCTATGCGCCATAAGACATACTCTAGCAAGGACATATGACAAAAAGATGACTCAAACTGGTCGCCCGCAGATTTTCATGCGATTTGCTTCGCCTCTAAATACTGTTTTAGTGCCTCACCCGGAATAGAACTATCAGTTGCCACCGCAAATGCCGCCCAAATCGCCCCTTCTGCCATGGCATCAGTAATCGACTGGCCGATGCAGAGACTGTGGATCAACCCTGCCGCATAGGCATCACCCGCGCCAGTGGTATCAACAACTGTGGCAGGGATAGCGGCAACATGCTGCACTTGATCGTGCGTGTAAACCTTAGCCCCATTGATACCATCGGTGACAATAAAGTAACGCAGACAATCGCCGCCAATGCTTTTGCCATATTCCCAAGATGCGCCATCACAACGCCCCTGAATATCACTCATTGAGGCCAATAAAATATGACAAGGTCTCTGTCTGTCGTCCTTGGCTAATTGCGCGACCACAAGACAATGTTCTAAAGCTGTTTTTGCCCAGCTGACAGAGCCTTCTGCGGAAGTATTAAAATACAGCGCGTCCCATGGCTGCCATTTCGGCGGCACAGATAATTCAAATATGGGTCTTTGTGGCCGAATAATGGTGCGCTCGCCATCTGGCGTCATTACAAGCAGCATTTCGCATGTATTGCCGGCACGGCGCTGCACTAAACGACAATCGAGCCCTTGAGTACTGGCTTCTGCAATGAGCCAATCCCCCATGTCATCACGGCCCACTTGACTCACCAGCGCGACGCTATGCCCTGCCCAGACTAAACCTAATCCGGTATTTGCCCCACCGCCGCCGAGCCTTTGGCCGCCATCTTGATAATGGAAACGTCCACCTGTTTTTAAAGGTTTATCAAGCAGTAAGATTCGATCACAGTTGAGATTGGCAACTAACAGAATATTAGCCATTACACGGCTCCAAAGGGCAAAAAAGCATCAAGGCCAGAAGATAAAAACAAAGAAATATCAATCTAGAGCAAAATGCTCACAGGCACAATCCAATCATCAAGATAGAAACACTATAAGGATATGGCAGCGCCTTGATGTAAGCATTTGTCCCGAAGAAGACGAGGAAAACAGTTATACACTCATACGGTATAACATGGATGTTAACTCTAACACTTTGTTTAAAATCGACTTATAGAAAAGATAACGTCTCAGGACAAAAAGAAGCGTAACCATTTTGAAGCCGACTCGATTAATTATCAGTAGACATAGTTAAAATGCATGCTGGATACATATATTAAATTTATGAATGGAATCAAACGCTATGCTAATGGAAATATGGGATACCGCTGAAGAAAAATCTGAGCAGCTACGCCGTTATCAGCTCTGTATAGAAGAATTTAATGAATTGAATTTTCACGATGTTTATATTGCAGAAATCAAACAAGAATACCAACAACTTGCTGAACAAGTAAAAGTGCAGTCAACCTCGGATCCCGAGCGCTAACTGCACTTTGCCATCTAGTTACTCACGATAAACCTTCAATTACTTTATTGGCGTCAATGGTGATAAAGACGCAAATTGTACTGCTAATGTCCAATCTGTAATGACCATATCTGAAGGCTGCCAACTGTCATCAACCCACTCATAAACCAAGCCAGGGTTTTCCTCTGCGTTGACTAACAAACGCCGTCCATCTTGCAACACAAGCGTATAATCGAGCCCCTGCGCATCGACACTTTCAATGTCCCCCAAGACATTGTGCTTAATGGCCGAAATAGTTCCGGTTGCCTTAACGGCATCGTTTTCCTTTGCACCGCTGTAAAACTTTAACGCCTCGTTTGCGGCAGTCTTGTGAAAAACAAACTCCTCAGTCACACCCACTACGATCGACGGATCAAGCTCATACCAGGCGGGTATCCATAATGCGTTAATTGTCATCCCGTTATATCCTGCATAATAATTTTACGGACGGGATCATTCTGCCTTAACCCCGACAGAGAAAATACTCTTCAGGGATAAAATAATTTTAATCCCTGTAAGGGATAGCATCACTAAATTGAGCGCATCACTTTCTTTGTAAGATAATTCCAAACCAAAGGGTCATACCTGAGATGCTTTAAGCTCCAGCACTGATGTTGGACCCAATTGGTCTTTCTGTTAGTTTGTAAAACACTTTGCCTCAAACCGACACATTAAGCTGACAAAGTGATCCTGAGCTCAGTAATCGCGTATAGAGTCACACACGATAGATTAATCTTCCCATGCTTGCACCGCAGGCCGATAAATACGGAGTTTACTTGTCTATGGATAAGCCCATAACGCAACCCCCTCAAACCCTTAAGCTCATTGGTGAAACTGAGGCCGGAAAGCGTCAAGAGCTTAAGCAATACTTTAATCAGACATGGGCTTTATACGAGTCTCTGTATGATTTGATCCAAGAAGATAGCGCCTATTACCTCAAAGCCGAGCCGCTGCGCCATCCGTTAATCTTTTACTTTGGCCATACGGCCACTTTCTATATCAACAAACTCAAACTCGGTAAATTTCTCGATGAACGAGTAAACGACAACTTCGAATCCATGTTCGCCATTGGTGTCGATGAGATGTCTTGGGATGATTTGAACGAACAACATTATCCGTGGCCGGATGTGGCAGAGGTGCGCAGCTATCGCCAACAAGTTAATGCTGTCGTCAATCGTGTTATCGATGAAATGCCTCTAGCGTTACCTATCACTCAAAATAGCCCAGCTTGGATCATTTTGATGGGCATTGAACATGAGCGTATTCATTTAGAAACCTCATCGGTGATCATCCGCCAACTGCCGCTGGAATATGTCGCGCCCAACCACCTCTGGCCTGCGTGCCAAGACACCGCCCCTGCCGAGACCAACAGTTTATTGGCTGTAAAAGGGCAAAAAGTGACCTTAGGCAAAACTGAACAAGACCAAACCTACGGCTGGGACAATGAATACGGCCATAAAATATTTAACGTTAACGACTTTAAGGCTGCTAAATTCTTAGTCTCGAATCAAGAGTATCTCGCATTCGTCGAAGCTGGCGGCTATCGCTCACCCCAATTTTGGAATGAAGAAGGCCAAGCTTGGCTTGCCTATACCCAAGCACAAATGCCGCGTTTTTGGCGCTTAAGACAAGATAAATGGTGGCAACGTAACTTAGTGGAAGAAATTCCGCTGCCATTAAACTGGCCTGTTGAAGTGAATCAGCTCGAAGCTAAGGCCTTCTGTAATTGGAAAGCCGAACAAAAGCAAAGCAATATACGTCTATTAACTGAAGCTGAGTGGTACATCTTACGCGAGAATGTGCCCGCCGATGCGCCCGATTGGCATGAAGTGCCGGGCAATATTGCTTTGGCTTATTACGCATCTTCTTGCCCAGTGAATCGCTTCGAACATAATGGCTTTTTCGATATTGTCGGTAATGTTTGGCAATGGACAGAAACCGCAATCGACGGTTTTGACGGCTTCGCCGTACACCCACTTTACGATGATTTCTCCACCCCAACCTTCGATGGCAAACATAATCTCATCAAAGGCGGCTCGTGGATCTCTACGGGTAATGAGGCAATAGCTTCATCACGCTATGCGTTTCGTCGACATTTTTATCAACACGCGGGCTTTCGCTATGTGGAATCCAGCCAAAATCCAGCTCAAATGGCCGAGGTCAATGTGTACGAAACGGATGAACTGATTTCCCAATACCTTGAATCCCACTATGGCGCCGAATATTTCGGGGTTGCTAACTTCTGCGTCAATGGTGTGCAGCAAGCGCTGAGTGAAATTCAATTGACTCATACAGCTAAAGCCCTCGATATCGGCTGCTCCGTTGGTCGCGCGAGTTTCGAACTGGCAAAAGTATTTGATCATGTTGATGGTATCGACTTCTCGGCGCGCTTTATTCAACAGGCCTATGCGCTGACAGAACAAGGTGAAAAACGTTACACCATACGTACCGAAGGCGACTTACAGGAATTTAAGAGTGCGAGTCTCGCGAAACTGGGATATGAGCTTGAGGCGAAAAAGGTCAACTTTATGCAAGGTGATGCCTGTAATTTAAAGCCCATCTACACAGGTTATGATTTGGTTTATGCCTCAAATCTTATCGACAGGTTGAACGAGCCTAAACACTTTTTAACCAGTATTGCCCAGCGGATTAATCAAGGTGGATACCTTGTGATTACCTCGCCATACACTTGGCTTGAAGATTATACGCCCAAGGATAAATGGTTAGGTGGCGTTAAAGTCAAAGGAGAGAACTTCACCACCTTAGATGGTTTGACCGAAACCTTGATCGGCCAATTTGAGCTGGTCGCAGTGAAGGAAATCCCCTTCGTGATCCGCGAGACTAAACGTAAATTCCAACATTCCATCTCAGAAATGACAATTTGGCGTAAACGTTAATTCCCACTCATGGGATAACCAACTGAAGTCCTGATAAAAATATCCGCCAGAAATCCATTTCTGGCGGATGTGTAACATCCAGCTCAGTCACATTTACAGCACCAACTAAGGTGAGAACACTGTAAATGCAGCGAAAATATCTACACCTTAAACTGTGCCGTTGTTAAACCAAGCTGATTTGCTAACCCCAACAGACTCCGCGTACTCGCTGCCACTTGGCTGATAGCCGCACTATTTTCCTCCGCCGCCACGCTTAAGCCAGCAATCCCCTGCGCAATCGTCGCCGAAACTGTTGTTTGTTCTTCCGCAGCGGTTGCGGTTTGAATCATTAATGCCTTTAAGGTTTCTAAGCGCAAAGCAATATCATCCACCGCGGTCTGCATTCCATCGGCATCTTCTGCGGTTTTAGAGGCTTCAGTGGAACAAGTCACACTATGCAACGCCAGCACACCTGACTGTTGCTGAATACCTTTTAACACTTGCCCAATATCCTGAGTTGCTAATTGAACCTTCACCGCTAACTGACGCACCTCATCGGCAACCACAGCAAATCCACGACCATGCTCGCCAGCTCTCGCAGCTTCAATCGCCGCATTAAGAGACAAGAGATTAGTTTGTTCCGCAATCGCATTTATCACAGCCAATACTGAGCCGATTTTCTGACTATCCGCCTCAAGACTGCCCACCTGTTGATGAATAGTTGCAAAACTGCTCAAGGTCACTTTTAAGCTTTTACGAGTACTGGCCAAGTTTTGCGAAAGAATTTCACTCGAATGGGTACAGGCGGACACTTCATCGGAGGATCTCATCGTATTCGTGCTGATTTCAGCTGCGGCATAACTCATTTCTTCAACGGCAGTGGCCAACATATCAGTTTCTTTAGCCTGCATCTGAATACTGCAATCGGCTTGGGTCATGGCGGCAGAGTTTTGTTCGGCGGCTGATTCAAGTTCATGCCCAACGCCCACCAGCTGACTGATAATTTCTTTGAGCTTAGTTTGCATCCGCGCCAACCAACTCATTAGGTGATTATCCGTTTGAACATGCGGTAAATTATGAGTTAAATCGCCAGAGGCGATCATACTGGTCAAGTTACACATGTCCTCAGGCTCACCGCCAAGCGGCTTTAATACAAACCCTGTAACTAACTTAGCGGCAGCGAACGCCAACACTAAGGCTGCTGCACAAACAGATAAGCCGATAAACATCATACGGTAGGCGGGAGCTGCTATTTCACTCACATCAATTTCAGCCATCAAACCCCAACGTAAACCGAGCTCAACGACAGGAGAATAAGCGGATAAAACGGGATTATTGTTATAGTCATTCACTTGCATCACACCCGATTTACCAGCCAGCGCCTCCTTTACCGCCAGCGTATCAACACCATTCTGAGCTACCGTTCCCGCAAACGAAGCCGTAACAGTGCGATTAATGGGATCGAGAAAAGAATCGGAACGCATACGATTATTTGGGCCAATAAGATAAGTTTCACCACTTTGCCCCATACCCTCACGAATTTGCATAACTCTGTTGATGCGATCGATTGATACTTGAGCCACCACCACCAATCTTTGCTGATTGAACTGAATCGACTGGCCAATAAATGCCGCCGGTTGACCGTTTGAAGGCGCGTATGCGGAGAAATCTTGTAGTAATACTGTGCCCGCCGATCCCAATGCCTTATTGAATAACTGTGCTAATCCCGAATCATGGAAGGGTCCAGTACGCAAATTGGTGCCGAAATCAGACTCCTTCGCCACTGTATATAAAACGGTGCCATCGTCACTAATAATAAATAGGTCATAAAAACCGAGGGATTTATTTAATGACTGCAAGGTTTGATCTATGTCAGTAAGAGTATCGAGGCTTTTTTGGCTGGCAATTACGGCGCTGACGGCCTGCAGGTTATCGGAAAAGTCCTGAAACATGCCAACAATCTGCCGTTGCTTGATCTCACGCACAGCCACTAAACGAGACTGAGCCTCGGCAAACAATTCATCCCGAGCAATGTAAGTCACTATTGCGGTAGCAAATATGAGGGGTAATAGGACAATCAATAAACTGATAAGCTGAATTTTACGAGTAAAACCCATGGTGAGACTCCTTGTCGCGCATCGAATTCCATTCCTTCAATCTTTGCAGAATCAAACCTGCCTTAAAACTATAGGAGAAGAATCTCAGCTAAACAAAGCGGTGCCGACTATTTTCATCAAAAGTTCACTAAAATTCCGACAACTCATTATTTTTAAGTAGAAAAATGATTAATAACTTTAAATGACAGCCAAGCCATACCGACCATTTCAAACAAAATGATATAGTGGGAAATAAGCAATAAACCGAACGTTAGCATCAACTTATATTGAATGCGCACATCCATGCGACAAATAATGCATTGAAATTTATTAAATATGCATATAAATTCATCCCAAGCCAATTTATAGAGGATTAATAATGAGTTTACTCGAGCAAGTGTCAGTATCTAAAAAAGCCAACATCTACTTTGATGGCAAAGTGGCTAGCCGTAGCGTATTTTTTGCCGATGGCAGCAAGCAAACCTTAGGTGTTGTATTACCAGGGGAATATGAGTTCTCAACCTCCCAAGGCGAAATCATGGAAGTGACTAGCGGCCGTTTTGAGGTGTTACTTCCAGAAACAACGACTTGGCAAGAATTTAGCGAAGGAACTCAGTTTGAGCTGGCTGCAAATGTTAGCTTTAAAATTCGTAACACAGCCATTGCCGAATATTGCTGTAGCTATCTCTAGTCATCTCGATTAAGTGACAGTGCGATTAATATTTCATATCAATCGTTAATCGAACGCTCACAGTGACGGTTTATCTCAGCACTGTGAGTATGTTGTCCTACCGAACCATTTCACCATTTCACCATTTCACCATTTCACCATTTCACCATTTCACCATTTCACCATTTCACCATTTCACCATCAGAATGCTTTATCCGTCTGACATTTATCAATCTGGCAATTTTATCAACCTGGCTCAAGGCAGCGTAAAACTCACAAGGCAAAGTATACTAAATCGAATGCGTTGATATCGCCGACAAAAACAACACTAGACGACCGGTCTAATTTGACTTATCCTAAACCCCATGAAAATTGAAACTCAATCCACTCGCCAGCACATTCTCGACATCGGCTACAAGCTAATCGTACGCAAAGGCTTTTCCAGCGTCGGCTTATCCCTACTGCTGCAGGCGGCCGAAGTGCCTAAAGGCTCGTTTTATCACTACTTCAAATCCAAAGAACAATTTGGCGAAGCGCTTATTACTGATTATTTTGAAAAATATCAATTAGATTTAGACGCATTATTCAATGACTCAACACTGACAGGCCATCAACGCTTGATGCAATACTGGCAACAATGGTTGCACGTACAAGCCGATGGCTGCGTAGATCAAAAGTGTCTGGTCGTGAAACTCAGCGCCGAAGTGGCCGATTTATCCGAAGCCATGCGTGTTGCCTTACTTAAAGGCTCCGCCGGCATCATAGAGAGGTTAACGACTTGCGTTCAAGTGGGCATAACAGATAGATCAATCGCCCTGCAAGATCCGCAATCAACCGCTGAAATGTTGTATCACATGTGGTTAGGCGCCAGCTTAATGAACAAGTTGGGCCACAGCCCTGCGGCACTCGAACGTGCACTCGTGACGACTAAAGCCATTTTAACGCCTAAAACGGCCCTTTAACCTAATACCGACTCAAAACTAATATTTGCTGATATCGATCAGCCCAGATTTTTAAAGAATACATTTTCACGCCCCGAAATTAGACGACTGGTCTACTAATTTAACGGGCTATTAATTAATGCAGCTCAATTAACGCTGCTCATTTAAAGTAATAATAGGAATAACATCATCCATGCTAAATTTTAACTATTACAACCCGACCCGCATCCGTTTTGGTAAAGACACTATCGCCGAAATTGATTCTCTAGTACCGAGCGATGCTAAAGTGATGATCCTCTTTGGCGGCAGCAGTGCTAGAAAAACAGGCACGTTAGACGAAGTTAAACAATCATTGGGTAATCGTTTCGTTGTCGAGTTCGATGGCATTGAGCCAAACCCAACCTATGAAACCTTAATGAAAGCCGTCGCCCAAGTGCGTGAGCAGAATATCGACTTCCTCCTCGCGGTTGGCGGTGGTTCGGTTATCGATGGCACTAAATTTGTTGCCGCGGCAGCGGTATTTGAAGGCGAACCTTGGGACATTCTCACTAGCTGGGGCGCAAATGTAACTCAAGCTATGCCTTTTGGCTCAGTCTTAACCTTACCTGCGACCGGTTCCGAAATGAACAACGCCAGCGTAGTAACCCGCAAATCACTTCAAGCTAAGCTGCCATTCCGTAATGACTTGGTTTATCCACAATTCTCAATACTTGATCCGACGAAAACCTTCACCCTACCAGAGCGCCAAGTGGCCAACGGTGTTGTCGATGCTTTTGTACATATCACAGAGCAATACCTCACTTACCCAGTTAACGCCGCCGTGCAGGACAGATTTGCCGAAGGTCTTTTACAAACCTTGATTGAGCTTGGTCCACAAGTGCTAGTTCAACCCGAAGATTACGACATTCGCGCTAACTTAATGTGGGTTGCCACTATGGCACTCAACGGCACGATTGGCGTCGGTGTTCCCCACGACTGGGCAACTCATATGATAGGCCATGAACTAACTGCACTTTACGATATCGACCATGCGCGCACATTGGCAATCGTATTGCCAGCCCTGTTGCAATGTACAAAAGAGGCTAAACGCGAAAAGCTACTCCAGTACGCCGACCGTGTGTGGCACATCAACACAGGTACAGATGACGAGCGTATCGACGCCGCTATCGCAAAAACCAAGGCTTTCTTCGAAGCCATGGGCATACCGACACATTTATCTGCCTATGATCTCGATGCCAGCCACGTTGATACTGTAGTGAAACAGCTTGAACTGCATGGCATGGTGGCACTCGGCGAACATGGCAACATTGACCCAACCATGAGCCGTAACATTTTGACCTTAGCCCTATAACGTCAAATGAACTAAACCCAAAGCTCACACGTATTGATGTGAGCAACTTAGGTAAAGGTATGAAAATAAATATATTAATGGTACTCACGTCGCACGATAAACTCGGTGATACGGGTTTAAAAACCGGCTTTTGGCTCGAAGAATTTGCCTCACCTTTTTATGTTTTTAAAGATAAAAGTTTTGACATTACCTTAGCCTCGCCACTGGGCGGTCAACCACCACTCGATCCAAAAAGTGATGAGCCAGACTTTCAGACCGAAGCTACTGCGCGCTTTAGCAAAGATCCTGAGACTCAAGCACTGCTAGCGAATACCACTCGCTTAAGTGAAATCAATGCAGCCGATTATGATGCGGTTTTTTATCCGGGCGGCCACGGTCCACTGTGGGATCTTGCCGAAGATAAACATTCTATCATCTTGATTGAACAGTTTTATCAAGCCAATAAACCCCTAGGGCTCGTATGTCATGCGCCCGCTGCATTGCTGCACCCTAAAACCAGTGATGGCAAGCCATTGGTCGGCGGCAAGCGTGTTACCGGTTTCAGCAACTCTGAAGAAGAAGCCGTGCAACTCACTCATGTCGTGCCATTTTTGGTTGAAGACATGCTGCAGAAAAATGGTGGCAATTATGTCAAAGGTGATGACTGGACAAGCTTTGTCGTCGCAGATGGCCATTTGATCACAGGCCAAAATCCGGGATCATCCGAAGCCGTAGCCGAAACCATAGTTGCGCAATTGAACGCGAGAGGCTAAGCGATAAATACGCGACGCTCAGCTTGAAATGAACAAAGACAGGCGCACAAGTGTGCTAAATGCGTTAAAAAGAGCTGTCGCACCATAATGGTGCGACAGCCAAAATGTACTCTCAGTGTCCAAAGGAAAGCCCATGATCACCTTGCACCATCTCAATAAATCACGCTCTAAACGTATCATCTGGTTGCTAGAGGAACTCGGTCAACCCTATGAAATTAAGAGTTATCAACGTGATAGCCAGACTTTTCTCGCGCCACCCGAACTTAAGCAAATTCATCCGTTAGGCAAATCACCCGTTATCGAAATGGACGGTCAAGTGATAGCAGAATCGGGTGCGATCACCGAATATCTGATTGAAAAATATGCGGCGGATACCTTAGCCCCCGCCAGAGACAGCGCAGACTATGTCAGTTATCTGCAATGGCTACACTTTGCCGAAAGCTCAGCCATGCTGCCTTTGTTACTGCGTATGTTCGTGCAAAAGGACGGTTGTAAAACCAATTTCCTTGAAGGTTATGCTGCGATAGAAGTCAGTAAGATTAGTCATTACTTCAATGATATGTTGGCTGATAAAACCTATCTTGTTGCAGACAAGCTCACGGGTGCGGATATCATGATGTCCTTCGTGGTGGAGCTACTGGCTAACAGTGGCGATCTCGCGAAATTTGAACACATTGAACGCTATGCCACTCAATTATCCCAACATGCCGCTTGGGTCAAAGCGAGTGAGATCGAGAAACAACTCGATGCAAGCCTGTAATTGATGGATCGAATTCGGGCACATGTTAGTGCCCGAGCTTAACCCACTTTAACTAACCCCTGTTTCTGCCTCCCCATTTTCTGTCGACTTTATACCTTCTCAGTGGTGACGTCCTTAACCACTTAGCGCAACAAACACCATGATTTTTGATGTAAAAGAGACTAATCTTGATTAACTCTATCTCAAGGCTACAGGGACTTTAGCATGCGTTCACTCACACTCATCGGCTTAGTGCTATTTAGCATGTTAGCGCAAGCGACTGTTTATAAATGGGTCGATAAAGATGGCAAAGTCCATTACTCCGATGAGCCGCAGCCAAATGCCCAAGTCGTTGAGCTAAAAGATAAGACCTTAAATCAAATTGCCCTTCCTCTGCCCAAAACAGACTTAAACAGCTCAAATCAAGCAATTGAATCTATTAAATATCAAGTCAATATTACCTCTCCGACCGAAGAGGAAACCGTCAGAGATAACAATGGCGATTTCGACGTCGTTGCGACTATCACCCCAGAGCTAAAAAGTCAGTATTTGATGGCCCTCAAGCTCGATGGCAACCCCATAGGTCAGCCACAAATTGGCGGTACCTTCAAACTCAAAAACATCGACCGAGGTGAACATACCTTAGTCGTTGACGCTTTGACTCAAAACGGCAAAGTCTTTGCATCAAGTTCACCAAGAAAGATATTTCTTCATCAAGCAGCTAAGCGTTAATGTCACTATTTGTATAGTAAAAGTTAGTATAAAAACTTTAAATACATGAAGTTAGATTAACTCCTCCTGACTAAACCGTTTGATGAAGACAAGTTGCAGCTTGCACCAGATTGGTGCACCATAGTGGTGCAACCCTATTTCTAGGAACGGTCGATGGATAAAGAGACACTGCTCAATCATTTAGTTACCGCTGTACTTGTCATAGATAAGGATCTCAAGCCTTGTTATGCCAACGCAGCAGCAGAGCAATTATTAGGTGTTGGTAGCCATAGACTCGTAGAACAAACTTTGCCTGAGCACTATCAAATCCTCGGTGTCGACGCCAAGCTATTAATGGATGCAGTAACAGCCGGCCAAGGCTTAACGGTCAATACGGCAGCACTAGTCACGCTCGATGGCCAACATCATACCGTTGATTTAACCCTTATTCCCCTCGATGACGAGGCTGAACTCAGCCTGCTCGAACTGCGCCAAGTTGACCAACAAAGACGCATTCATCAGCAACTGAGTCAAGATGCACAGCAACAAGCGGCGCAGTTTTTGGTGCGCAACTTAGCCCATGAAATCAAGAATCCTTTAGGCGGCCTTCGCGGTGCGGCACAGCTATTATCGCGGGAGCTGGATGATCCGGCGCTGAAGGAATTCACTACGCTCATCATAGAGCAGGCCGATCGGCTGCGTAATTTAGTGGACCGTCTGCTCGGCCCCCAAAGGCCGACACAGCACAGTCTGCACAACATCCATCAAGTGGTGCAAAAGGTCTATAAGTTAGTTGAAATGGCGCTGCCCGCTAACATCCAGCTCAAACGGGATTACGATCCATCCATTCCCGATATCGAGATGGATCCTGACCAAATGCAGCAAGCTGTGCTGAACATTTTACAAAATGCGGTGCAGGCGCTTGAACATACGGGCGGCGAAATTTTGATCCGCACTCGCACTCAACACCAAGTCACCATAGGCTCACAGCGCCACAAGCTAGTGTTAACCCTATCGATTATCGACAACGGCCCCGGTATACCGCCTGAGCTAATGGACACATTATTTTATCCCATGGTGACAAGCCGTGAGCAAGGTTCAGGTTTAGGCCTCTCGATTGCTCATAATATTGCCCGTTTACACTCGGGAAGGATCGATTGCCTCTCCAGCGCTGGGCACACAGAATTTATCATTTCATTACCAATTTTAAGCGCTAAATAATTTCGACAGTACCTACCCATACCGTATGAGGAAGCAAGATGCGAATTAGTGAACAAGTGTGGATCCTCGACGATGACAGCTCGATACGCTGGGTACTCGAAAAGGCACTGCAAGGTGCTAAGCTCAGCACCGCCAGCTTTGCCGCCGCCGAATCCCTGTGGCAGGCATTAGAAATATCGCAACCGCACGTGATAGTGTCGGACATCCGTATGCCCGGCACGGATGGTTTAAGCCTGCTCGAACGATTGCAGGTGCATTATCCCCATATTCCCGTGATCATTATGACGGCGCACTCAGACTTAGACAGCGCAGTCAGCGCCTATCAAGCGGGCGCATTTGAGTATCTGCCTAAACCCTTCGATATCGATGAGGCGATCTCTCTGGTTGAGCGCGCACTTACCCATGCCACTGAACAGAGCCCTGCACCCGCGCAAGAAACCCAAGTCAAAACACCCGAAATCATAGGTGAAGCGCCAGCGATGCAAGAGGTGTTTCGCGCCATAGGCAGGCTTTCACGCTCATCGATCAGCGTGCTGATCAATGGTCAATCGGGTACGGGAAAAGAGTTAGTGGCTGGCGCTTTACACAAGCACAGCCCACGTAAAGATAAGCCGTTTATCGCGCTGAACATGGCAGCGATCCCTAAGGATTTGATCGAATCTGAGCTATTCGGCCACGAAAAAGGTGCCTTCACTGGCGCAGCCAATGTCCGCCAAGGTCGCTTCGAACAAGCAAACGGTGGCACGCTCTTTTTAGATGAAATCGGCGATATGCCGTTAGACGTACAAACACGGTTACTCAGAGTGCTCGCCGATGGCCAGTTCTACCGCGTCGGTGGTCATAATGCGGTGCAAGTGGATGTGCGTATCATAGCGGCGACCCACCAAGATCTTGAATTATTAGTGCAAAAAGGCGGCTTTAGGGAAGATTTGTTCCATCGCCTCAACGTAATCCGCGTGCACTTGCCGCCACTATCACAAAGACGAGAAGACATTCCCCAACTTGCCACCCATTTCCTCGCCTCTGCAGCAAAGGAAATTGGCGTGGAAACTAAGATCATGACCAAGGAGACCGCGGTAAAACTATCCCAATTACCTTGGCCCGGTAATGTCCGACAACTCGAAAACACCTGTCGTTGGTTAACCGTAATGGCATCGGGGCAAGAAATTTTACCCCAAGATTTACCGCCAGAATTACTGAAAGACCCTGTGAGTGTCACCCACACGGCGAAAGGCAGCCAAGATTGGCAATCGGCACTGACTGAGTGGATAGATCAAAAACTCTTGGAAGGAAACAGCGATCTGTTAACTGAGGTGCAGCCCGCATTCGAGCGCATACTGCTAGAAACTGCGCTGCGCCATACTCAAGGCCATAAACAGGAAGCGGCGAAACGTTTAGGCTGGGGACGAAATACCTTAACGCGGAAATTAAAAGAACTGTCGATGGATTGAGTAGATAAAATAACGTTCTCATCAAGGCTAACTATACAAACGCATTAACCTTAAGCAACAAAAAAGGGATATTCACATATCCCTTTTTTATATCTAGATTGTGCTAACTAACATGACGACCACTAGCCCAAGCAGAATTAGAACTGATAATGCAGACCCACAGCAAACTGTTTAATATCAGTGTCGATATCTATAGAGTTGTGACGATCTGCTTCTAGATCACCCGTAGTCACATCGTAGCTTACGCGGATATTTAAGTGCTCTGTTACCGCCGCATTAACGCCAACACCATAGGTCCAACCGAAACCGGTGAAGTCTTCATCATCGGAGCCGTCATCAATCACCAGCGCCATAGAAGCGATGCCCACTTTCGCATAAGCAGAGAAGATGTCATTGATTTGTGCGGTAAATTTAGGCGTGAAGCTTAATGCGCCGGCACCTATATCAACATCTCTGTCGCCAAGATCTCCAGTGGCGAACAGGTTGGCTTCTAAACCAAACCACTCATTGAAGTTGTAACCACCGTAAACGCCAAAGCCAGTACCCGACTCTGATTCATCTAAAACATCGACAGTCACTTTATTGAGGGCTCCGCCCACATAAAAGCCAGTTGTGTCGGTTGCAGCAGAGACTTGAGTCGCCAGAAATGCAGACAATAAAGCAGCGGCAACAATTGATAATTTTTTCATCATAATTCCCTAATGATTTAACGAAAGTATTAAACGGCGTGGATATTACAATAAGCAGATCTGGGGTGTCATCGTTTAAATGAGCAAAACACTAGCCGTACAGCATTTATTCAGCTTGAGTCAAAAACGAAAGCTATAGTTGATATTTATAGAGGGAAATCATACTCACTTTAGACATTATCTTTTTATATCTAAAATCATTAACGGCTTTAACTTAGCACCCGCAACAATCCTATAAAACTTGCATATAGCCAACGGATGAGGGAACGACGCCTTCTCACATCCAAACATTCGGATACGACAACTCTGCCAGTCGCCACACAAGTAATACGTGTACGCCAAAGAAATAATGGCCAGATATGGACTCGATAAGCTTGGTTAGATATTTCGAAATCAATTTTCTGCGGTAAGTAATAAAGATGTTTACGCAGAACTAACTGACTCCAAGCTCCCGCTATCACAGGAGATACGGTACTATCCGCTTGATTTACTATCGAAGATTTCTGTTCCATCAGGAGCGTGATTTCTGCATTCACAGGAATGCTAACGTCAGAAATCACAGATTCGGCTATCAACTCAAAGCGAGTCGATAGCCTATGATAGCGGCATATCAATCGAGTGGAATGATCCCATCTGTGACTTTGCTTCTGCATCCATGCCATAGCTTGCCCTTAATTTATGCTTCGTTTACATCAGGTTTGACTGGATCTTGGTGAATAATCACCTCAGCATCTTCGAAGGCGGCTTTGACTCTTATCCCTGTCGTATCGGCGATATTGTGGGCTTCATTCAAACTCAAATTGCCATCGAGTTCTAAATGAAATTGAATAAAAACAGTTTTGCCTGCTTGACGAGTGCGTAAATCATGCAGCCCTTGCACCCGTGGATCTTCCATCGCGATTTGCGTGATTTGCTGGCGAGTTTCTTCGTCTAGCTCTCTGTCTAACAAGGCTTGAATTGAGCGATAACCTAAGCCAAAGGCTTGATGACCAATATAAAATGCAATCATTACCGCAAATAAACCGTCAGCCCACCACCAACCGTATTGCGCTAATACTAATGCCAACAATACCGCACCATTAAGGAATAAATCTGATTTATAGTGCAGCGAATCAGCTTCAACCACAGTACTTTTTGTCGCCGCTAATGCGCGTTTCTGCAACATGACTAAAGCTAACGTCATCACAATCGCTATGATAGAAACAACTACACCTATGGTGGCATTTTCAACCGGAACAGGTGTTAATAGACGCTCGCCACCATAGAACAGTAATAAAAATGCGGAGCCCATAATAAAGGCGGATTGCGCTAGAGACGCTAACGGTTCAGCCTTACCATGGCCATATCTGTGGTCATGATCCGGCGGCACAAGCGCGTAACGAATGGCAATAAAATTGATAATAGAAGCGAGAGCATCGGCAAAGGAATCCGTCAAAGATGCCAACATACTGGCAGAGCCGGAATAAAGCCAAGCGAACATCTTGATAAGAATAAGGATCAAAGCGGTAGCCACGGAAGCGCGGCTAGCCAGTTTGACCCAAAAATCGTATTGGGAAGTTTGAGTCATAAGGGATCTATCTTGGGAAGCTATGACCCTATTGTATATCAGCTAAGACGCTTAACCGCGAGGTTCTTTACCAGCTTGTGCTTCAAATCGCGCTTTAAACTTAGCTTGCTGCTCTGGTGTCAGCAGATTAAATATTTGATTATGCAGCTTCATACGTTCAATGGCTTGAATTTGACGCTGCTCTTGCTGCGCACTCATCAGTGCCTTTGCTTGTGTTTCATCAAAACTTGGCGCGGTAATTAAGGCCTGCATCTCAGTGCGATGGGCCAAGCGTTCCTCTTTCGTTGGACGATTATCAGCGCGCGTGGCTTTCTGATCGGCAAACAACTTTTTGACGTCAGCTTTCTGGGCATCCGTTAAATCGAGCCCTTCAAACATACGATGCATGCCACCGTGGTCCATATGTCGGCCGCCATGTTCCATGCGGTCGCCTTTATGGAATTCAGATTTAGAGAAGTCGCAGCCAGCATCCTTAGGTGCTGCATTAACTGCCGTCGCGAAAACCGCAGAACTCGCTAGAATGGCAAACAGGCTCGCTTTCAAAGGTGATAATGTTTTCATAGTGTTAACCTCGATGGTTCAACTTTAATATGGCAAGTAATAAGACACAGTGACGACCCTTTTAAGCCGAGTCACTTTCGACCCTTCCAGTCTAAACCCCTATATGTAAGTGAGGGCGTTGCCTGAGTAAATCACTGTAAAGTTGCGGCAATAACTCTATTCTTTACTTTGGCTTACATTGCTACACAGCAATTGACATCAAAACAGGTATACTCAGCCAAAGCGCTAAAAGTGCCTATGATAAACAGGCATACGAGGCCACATTACAGAGATTAAGGAACAGTATGAGTCGGATATTATTAATCGATGACGATCTGGGGTTATCTGAGCTACTAGGGCAACTGCTCGAGTTAGAAGGGTTTCAATTAACCTTGGCTTACGACGGTAAACAAGGTTTAGATCTGGCACTGACTGCAGATTACGATCTGATCCTACTCGATGTCATGCTGCCTAAATTAAACGGTTTTGAAGTGCTACGCGCACTGCGCCAACATAAACAAACCCCAGTATTAATGCTGACCGCTCGCGGCGATGAAATCGATCGCGTAGTTGGGCTTGAAATCGGCGCCGATGATTATCTGCCAAAGCCGTTTAATGACAGAGAGTTAATCGCCCGTATCCGCGCCATTATTCGTCGTTCGAACTTAACAACCCAAGAAATCCATGCCGCGCCCGCCCAAGAGTTTGGCGATCTACGCTTAGATCCATCGCGCCAAGAAGCTTACTGTAATGAGCAATTAATCATACTCACAGGCACTGAATTCACTCTGCTGCACACCCTAGCACTGCACGCTGGAGAGTTGATGAACAAGGAAGAGTTAAACGAGAAAGTGCTCGGCAAAAAACTCATGCCCTTCGATCGCAGCTTAGACATGCATTTATCGAATCTACGTAAAAAACTCCCCGAGCGTAGCGATGGTCGGCCAAGGGTGAAAACCATCCGTGGCAAAGGTTATATTTGGCTCCCATAACGGCGGTATCGACTGTGCCTAATCGTTTATTTATCAAATTATTGCTCGGATTTTGGCTGTGCAGCTCGCTAATCATTGCCTTAGTGGGTCTGTTACCATTGCTGCAACAAAATCACGACCGTGCGCCACTGCCACCTCACCTTGAAAAAGTCCTATCGACGATAGCTAAGCGCATTCAAGAAAACCCCGCCTTACTGGAATCCGATTTTCTTCGGCGCTGGGAAAGACACAGAGACATGGAAGGTAAACCTCTGCGGGTCTATCTTGTCAACAGCCAAGGCCAAGTGATCAACACCCACAGGGTGAGTCGCGGTGTGCGCAGCTTTATGCTGATGGCAGATGAAGAAAAACAACCGATTAGCCATCAGTTTAAAGATGAGCTGGTGTTTGGTCCCTATCAATTTAATCTGGGCGCTGAAACCTATTCACTTTATGGCCGCCTACCGGATAACCATCCACGGCCTTGGTTCTTCTTCTTCGCCGAAAATAAGTTATTAACCTTAAGCCTAGCGATTTTCCTTTCGGGATTATTATGTGGCTTGCTCGCGTGGCATTTAGGTAAGGCATTAAATTCACTTAAAAAGAGTGCTAATGCCCTCGCAGAGGGTGACCTAAGTCACCGAGTCGATAAGTCCACCACTCAGCGCAACGATGAAATTGGTCAGCTCGCCACGGCTTTTAACAGCATGGCCGACTCCATCGAAGCTATGGTGAATAATCAACAGCGGCTCATGGGGGATATTTCCCATGAACTACGCACACCATTGACGCGGCTACAGTTATCCCTTGCCCTCGCCCGTAAAAAAGGTCAGCAGACCACCGAAACGGAACGCATAGGTTATGAAGCTGAGCAACTCGAAAAGCTTATCAGTGAATTGTTAGAGCTCTCGCGGGTCAAGCTCAGTACTAACGAAACCAAAGTACATTTAGGCTTGGCCGAATCCCTGAGCCAAGTTTTAGACGATGCGGAATTTGAAGCAGAACAGCAAGGTAAAAGCATTACTATCGATATCGATGAAGAAATTGAGTTAGCGCATTTTCCTAAATCACTTTCCCGCGCGATTGAAAACCTGCTGCGTAACGCGATCCGTTATGCCGCAAGCGATATTCACCTGCAGGCGAGTGCGACGGCTGATCAAGTACAAATTACCATAAAAGACGATGGTCCAGGCATAGATGCCGCCGAACTCGATGCCATTTTTAAACCTTTCTACCGCCCCGACTCGGCACGACAAAGAGAAAGCGGCGGCTGGGGACTTGGGCTGGCAATCACTGAAGCGGCGATTACCGCCCACAAAGGTAAGATTAAAGCCGAGAACCGTATACCAACGGGCCTTAAAGTGACGATTACACTGCCGAAATAGCCGATATGAAGAACAAGTACAGGAGGCTGAACTAATTAATCGTAATTGGCAACACCTCAGTGTTGCCATTGTGTTAAAACGTAGAAAACGAGATTATAGCTTAACTAATACACGTCCTGTGACTTGACCTTGGATAATTTTATTCGCGAAATCAGGCACCTCTGCCAATGATATCTGCTGGCAAGCTTGCTGATAAAAATGTTCGGGTAGTGCTTTAATCACAGCTTCCCACGCCGCTTTTCGCTTCTTAAATGGACAAGAAACGGAGTCGATTCCCAGTAGGCTAACACCCCGTAAAATAAACGGCATAACGGTTGTTGGTAATGCAAAACCACCCGCTAAACCACAGATAGCGGCGGCGCCACCGTATTGCATTTGCGCTAATGCTTTGGCGAGGATCTTGTTGCCAACGGTATCGACCACACCCGCCCAGCGCTGCGCCTCAAGCGGCTTAGCATCCTGTTCAAGTTCACTGCGATCAATCACTTCTGAGGCGCCAAGCTCCTTCAATAAAGGCGCATTCTGTTCAACTCGACCACTGCAGGCAACCACACGATAGCCAGCATTGGCGAGCAAAGTCACCGCCACAGAACCCACACCACCACTGGCACCTGTGACAAGAATATCCCCACTTTGCGGTGTTACCCCAGCCTGCTGCAGCGCTTGCACGCACAACATCGCCGTAAGCCCAGCAGTGCCTATCATCATGGATTTAGCGGCATCACAACCTTGCGGCATGGGCACCAGCCAGTCGGCTTTAACTCGCGCTTTTTGCGCCATACCACCCCAGTGGTTTTCGCCTACGCCCCAGCCCGTCAAAATCACCTGATCACCAACTTGGTATCTTGCATCCGTCGATTCGCGCACCACGCCTGCAAAATCGATGCCTGGTACCATAGGAAACTGACGAATGATTTTGCCAGCACCGGTCACAGCTAAACCATCTTTATAATTCAGCGAGGAATAGGCGACATCAACCAAGACTTCCCCTTCTGGCAAATCAGCTTCTGTGATTTGTGAAACTTGAGCAAACGTACGTTTATCTTCTTGCGTCAGTAGTAAGGCATCAAACATGAATCGCTCTCCGAAGGCCAAACCGTATTAAACGATATTCAAAAAGTTACCATAAAAGGCATAGACATCATTAACAAGCAGACTTATTGCTAATAGTAAATGCTGAGATCTAAACAGATTAAAGATAATGACCAAGAGTGATCGGGCGCAAGATCTAGCGTCTTTATTGCTTTAAACTCGCCTGCTGTAAAGCGCCGCTTTGACCCCAGTAGCGGGCAAACTCAGTCAAGGTCATTCCGGCATTATTCGTTAGGTTCGCATCGCATTCTTTCGCGTATAGCCGCTTTACGATAGTGAATTCGGCCTTAATCACTGCGCCCATCATTGCCGTATTACCACGCTTATCTTGCAAACAAGCATTAGCACCATGCTCAAGCAATAAATCCGTTGCAGCCTCTTGGCCGTTATAGGCCGCCACCATTAGCGCGGTATAGGTTTGACTATTTCTCTGGTCAATAGGGAAGCCCGCATCGAGAAAATGCTCAAGCACTGTGATATCGCCGGTACGCGCTGCAGCAAAAAAGTAGTCCACCAGCAATTGTACTTGTGCGGTATCGGGCTCGTCCGTTTGACTGACAGTTGCGGGTGTAACCAATGGCGCTTGAAGCGAACCCGCCCCCATTGCCACCGACATACTCAGGGCCACAATAATCAATAATAAGATAGCAATAGTGTGTTTCATCAATGGCTCCCAGCACAGCTAAAATAGAGATTTAAACAATGAGACGTGACGAAATGCCCGCAAGACGCCCTCTTAAACTGGGCAGAAAAGAGCTTGTTTACGTCTTGCGGGACTTACTGGGTTTGGACTGTTAACGCGCAAATCTCTGCGACCAAAACAGTCCTAAAAATAACAACATCAGATTGAACGCTGTTTAACCTCGGCCAGATCACCCTTTACGGCCTTGGTTAAACGCTCACCAAACTCTGGGTCTGCACGATAAAAGTGACTGAGCATCTGATGTTTCACATTGGTATCGTTCACTTTGCCTAAGTCACCGGCCAAGTTAGTGATCAGATCTGCTCTATCTTGCTTGCTCAAGCTGCGATAAAAGACGCCCGCTTGGCTAAAGTTATCCTGCTTGCTAATAGCCGTTTGTTGCACAGTCCCCGTCAGCGCAGTTGTTACCGCACGATAACGATTATCTTCGGCCAAGGCTAAATGTACGCTCGGTTGATAGTTCACATCGGACTGGGTATGCCCCATATTGCCCGCACCTTCTTGGTTGTGGTTTGCCACCGCCACTAAGGGTTTATTAATCGGCAATTGCGACAAATTCGCGCCGAGTCGATACAGCTGAGTATCGGCGTAGGAGAACATGCGGCCTTGCAATAATCTGTCTTCCGAAGGCTCAATCCCTGGGATCAAATTCGATGGCGCAAATGCCGCTTGCTCAGTCTCTTGGAAGAAGTTTGCAGGCATGCGGTTCAGCGTCATAGTGCCCACTTTTTGTTCTGGCACATCTAGCCACACCTTAGTGGCGTCTAACGGGTTGTAATCAAACTTATTAAGCTCAGTCGGGTTGAGTAATTGAACGTACAGATCCCACTTAGGATAGTTACCCTTGTTGATCTCACTATAAAGATCATCGGTTAAATGGTTAAAGTTTTGTCCTTGGACTTTAACCACTTCATCGGGACGTAAGCCTTTAACACCTTGCAGACTCTTCCAGTTAAATTTCACATATTTAACTTGGTTATCTCGATTTACAAATTTGTACGCATGCACACCGAAACCGTCCATTTCACGATAACTGGCAGGTACACCTAAGTTACTGTAAACCTGAGTCAACATATGGGTTGAACCCGCTTCGTGACTGAAAAAATCGAAGAAACGATTCGGATCTTGCATATTGGTCACTGGCGATGGTTTGAGTGAATGCACCATGTCAGGAAACTTGATCGCATCGCGAATGAAGAATACGGGTAAGTTATTACCCACTAAGTCCCAGTTACCTTGGTCCGAATAAAATTTGGTCGCAAACCCTCGGGGATCACGCAGCGTTTCTGGCGAACCTTTCGAGTGGATCACGGTAGAAAAGCGCACAAATACGGGCGTCACTTTACCTTTTTGTGCAAAGGGTGCCGCTTGGGTTAGGTTGCTAAAATCGCCACTCGATACAAACTCACCATGCACACCTGTACCTCTGGCGTGGACGACACGCTCAGGAATACGTTCACGGGCAAAGCGTTGTAGCTTCTGGATAAGCTGCACATCTTGCAATAACACGCTGCCATTACTGCCCGCTGTGGTCGAGTTTTGGTTATCACCCACAGGTGCACCATTGTCACGTGTCAGGGTATTTGTTGGTAAAGTTTGAGCCTGTACATTCAATGTCAGACCCATAGAAATAATTAAAAGGCTTTTAGTAAGATGCATAACAGTTCCTCTTCTATGCATAACGCCAAGCTCTTTTCTGCCTGCCCGCAGTATAGTTCTGAATTTGTAATTAGAAGAAGCGGTCTTTATCGATTATATGAATCAATAAAACCTATTAGACATAAATTGGCAACAACAAAAAGTCCCATTGTCAGATACTGAAGCTAGAGATTGTGGACTAAAACCTCTCGGTTTTAGTCTATTGCGAAGTGGATAAACGTGGGGTGATTAAGAGATATTTAGCAATTGATTGAGCTTCACAACAAGAGACGTAAGCTAGCATTAATCCTTAATCCCCATCAGTTTTAATCGCCGGTACAAGGCATTACGGCTGATCCCTAAACGCTTAGCGCATTGGCTCACATTGCCATTACAGGCTTGGTATGCCTGCAGCACATTGCTATAAATCGCCTCATTTAGGGAATCCGATTGAACCTTTGTGGCATTCGGCTCCACAGCGAACTTACCACTTTGCAGGGGTGATGCAGAACGTTGACGGCTTACCTCTTTAAATTCATCACATAAAGATGCAGCTTGTAACTGGTCTACTTTTAACGGCTCGCATGTTAGTTTGGCCGCCAGATAATCAGGTAAATGCTGCCAAGTTAAAGTGTCATCGCCTTCAGCCATCAAGCAAGCGACTTGCATGAGGTTATCCAGCTCACGCAAATTCCCCGGCCAGTCGTATTGCATCATTTTCCCTAACAGTTCTGGGCAGATATCCTGCGCGGCGATACGATGTTTACGATGCAATTTATGGATAATACGCTCGATATCCTGCCGCTCACGCAGCGCAGGTAAACGTACTTGCAGACCATTCAATCGATAGAATAAATCTTGCCGAAACAGCCCTTGAGTCACCTGTTGTTCTAAATCCATATGGGTTGCGGCAATGATTTGGATATCGACTTTAAAGCTTTGATTACTGCCAACGGGTACCACTTCGCGCTCTTGCAATACTCTGAGTAAACGACTCTGGGCCGCCAGCGGCATTTCACCTATTTCATCTAAAAACAAAAAACCGCCGTGGGCTTGGCGAATTTTGCCGATAAATCCAGTGCGGTTTGCTCCAGTAAAAGCGCCTGCCTGATAACCAAAGAGTTCAGATTCGACTAACTCTGCAGGCAATGCCGCACAGTTCACCGCCACTAAGGGCTCGCTGCGACGCACACTCTGGGCGTGGAGCTTTTTAACAAACTGCTCTTTACCGACGCCGGTTTCTCCGAGCACTAACAGCGGAATTTGCTTGGTGATCACCTTATTGGCATGTTGCCATGCGCGCTCAAGTTGAGGATCGCGAAATCGCACGCCCAGTTGAGTGAGCGATTTATTGCTCATCGCTACCCGACTCTTGGCGTTGGGAATATTTAAGGGCTGAGTCTGTAGATGCAAGTCTAAATGCTGATTAAAGCCACCCGCACGGCTCCAATTATCGCCTAAGTACTGCTCGACGGCATCGCCGACCTTAGCATGGTTAAGCAATTGTTTCGCCATGGGATTGCAACCCACAATGCGACCATCGCTGTCGGCAATCACTATGCCCTGCCAACCCGAATTCAGTAAATTTGGCTGCGCCGCTAAATCGATTCGATAATGGCTATCGGGCAAGTGACACAAGAGCGCGGTCTCGACCTGCTGCGCCAAGCTCGACACTAACATCAGCGTCTGCTGAGTGTGTCTTTGCTGCTCACTGGTGATATCTATCACCCCGAGCATCTCACCTTGGGGAGAAAATATCGGGCAGGCGGTGCAACTCATAAAACGATTCTGACGAATAAAATGCTGCTCACCCACTACAGATACTGCTTGCTTGGCTGTGAGTGCCGTCCCTATCGCATTGGTGCCCTTGTGCTGTTCGAGCCAATTCACCCCGATATCCAAAGCCACGTCCGCCAATTTTGTGGAGTAGCGGCTCACGCCCCAGTGCCTAAGCACATAACCCTCGGCATCGGAGAGCAAGAGTCGGCTATTAGAATGCGCCATCAACTGATTGAACAAGGGCAAAGCATGGGATTGCACTAATGCAATGAGCATTTGATATTGCTCATGTTTCTGCTTAAGTTCGCTGGCGTCGAGCCTAAGCTCTTGGGGTAACTGAAATTCTGACAAGCCAGCGCCAATGCTGCGCTGCCACGAATCGGCCAACCACGCCTGTGTCGATGGTAAATGCGGTTTAACTGCCATAGCCGTGCTCCCCCGAGCTGTGTTCCGTTTCGGCACAGTTGCAGTGTGCCGTTCGATGACAAAGTGACCACAGGACACACCTCTCTCCCTGAGTGCCCACACTGTTTCAAATCTGCAAAATTAGCTTTTCATCATACTGTTAGCACAACAAGTGTACAACTCTTGCCAGTTTGGCACCCTCCTTGCGATGCACCTTAGGTATGCAAGTCTCAAGTGTTACGTTAGAGAACACTAAGCTAATCAACAAGAAGGAATGATTCTATGATTTATGCTCAACCCGGAACCGCAGGCGCAATCGTTAACTTCAAAGAAAAATATGCCAACTTTATCGGCGGTAAATGGGTCGCCCCAGTCAATGGCAAATACTTCGACAATCGCTCACCCGTGAATGGCCAAAACTTTTGCCAAATCCCGCGATCCGATGCCCAAGATATTGAATTAGCGCTAGATGCCGCCCACGCAGCGAAAGAAGCATGGGGTAAAACCTCAGTCACCGAACGCTCAAACCTGTTACTGCGCATTGCCGATCGGGTCGAGCAAAATCTCGAATATTTAGCCGTAGCCGAAACCTGGGAAAACGGTAAAGCGGTGCGTGAAACCTTAAACGCCGACTTGCCCTTATTCGTCGATCACTTCCGCTACTTTGCCGGTTGTATCCGCGCACAGGAAGGCAGCGCCGCCGATATCGACGGCAACACAGTCAGCTATCACTTCCCAGAACCTTTGGGCGTAGTCGGCCAGATCATTCCTTGGAACTTCCCGCTCTTGATGGCGGCATGGAAAATCGCTCCAGCGTTAGCTGCGGGTAACTGTGTAGTACTCAAGCCTGCGGAGCAAACACCAGTATCGATTCTGGTATTACTCGAGCTGATTGAAGACCTATTACCCGCGGGCATTCTTAACGTAGTCAACGGCTTTGGCGCGGAGGCGGGACAAGCTCTGGCCACCAGCAAACGCATTGCTAAGCTTGCGTTTACGGGCTCTACAGAAATTGGTTATCACATTTTAAAATGCGCCGCCGAATCCTTAATTCCATCGACCGTTGAGCTTGGCGGCAAATCGCCTAACGTGTTTTTTGCCGATGTGATGGACCATGAAGACGAATATTTAAATAAGGCCGTCGAAGGCATGTTACTGGCCTTCTTTAACCAAGGTGAAGTCTGTACCTGCCCATCTCGGGTGCTAGTCCAAGAATCGATTTTCGATCGCTTTATCGAGAAAGTGCTCGCCCGTGCGCAAACCATTAAGCAAGGCGATCCCTTAGATACCGACACTCAAGTTGGCGCTCAAGCCTCTAAAGAACAGTTCGATAAAATCTTAAGCTACTTAGCCATAGGTAAGGCTGAAGGTGCAGAAGTGCTACTGGGCGGCACACTTTGCCAACTCGATGGCGGCCAAAGCGAAGGTTATTACATCAGCCCGACGATTATGAAAGGCCACAATAAGATGCGTATCTTCCAAGAGGAAATCTTCGGCCCTGTGATTTCGGTCACCACCTTCAAAGATGAAGCCGAAGCCTTAGCGATCGCTAACGATACTGAGTATGGCTTAGGCGCTGGTGTGTGGACGCGGGATATGAACACGGCACAACGTATGGGACGCGGCATTCAAGCGGGCCGCGTTTGGATTAACTGTTACCACGCCTATCCTGCCCATGCCGCTTTTGGCGGATACAAAAAATCCGGTATTGGCCGCGAAACCCATAAGATGATGCTCAACCATTATCAAAATACCAAGAATCTCTTGGTAAGTTACGATGTGAATCCACTGGGTTTCTTCTAAGGGGCTTTGTTAGGAGATTTATCTAAGATACTTTCTATAAAGGACGTCTCTAACCTTCTACAGCAGTTGTTCTTAGCGGTTGCAGCTAAGCGTTGTTGAAAATGGTGTATTAGCAGTGATTGCTGTGCAGAAGTCACATAAATAAGAAAGGGCGATTCGCCCTCTCTTTGTTTCTGCCTCACATATTAATAAATCAAATGGTTACACAAAAAGCACTTACAGAAACATACCACCTGAGGCTTCGATACGCTGGGCATTAATCCAAGCAGCCGCAGGCGATAGCAAGGCACTAATCGCGCCGCCGATGTCATCCGGTAAACCCACACGTCCTAACGCAGTTTGCTGCGCTAAAAACTGATTCATCTGTTCATTATCCCGTACAGCACCGCCGCCAAAATCTGTTTCAATCGCCCCAGGGGCAAGCACATTGACCCGAATACCCCTCGGGCCTAACTCCTTCGCCCAATACTTAGTCATAGTTTCGACCGCGCCCTTCATAGTGGCATACGCGCCAAATCCGGGAATCGCAAAACGTGTTAAGCCGGTGGAAATATTGACAATGCTTCCCCCATCAATCAGCTGCGGCAATAAGGTTTGCGTCAAAAAGAACGGTCCTTTGACGTGGATGTTCATCAAGGTATCGAACTGTTCAATACTGGTTTCCGCCATAGGCACATGAATCCCGATACCAGCATTGTTAATCAAATAGTTAAACGACTCCCGCTGCCAAGTCTGGGCTAATACAGTGCTCACTTGAGTGGCAAACTCGGCAAATGAGCCGCTATCGCTCACATCCAGCTGCAGTGCTACCGCTTTGCGTCCCAGCCATTCAATCTCGGCAACCACTTCAGCGGCCGCTGCAGCATTCGTTTGATAGGTCAGGATAATATCTATTCCCTGAGCCGCTAATTTCAGGGCCGTGTTTTTACCTAAACCGCGGCTAGCGCCAGTAATAAGTGCAATTGGAGTCGTATTCATGGTCAGTCCTTATAATCGTCGCTGGAAGTGAAACCTAAGCCTTGAGGCCTAATTAACTGCACACAGCTTATTACTTGCAATTAACGAGATAAACACACTATAAATGCTAAGACTGTTAGCCAATAAAGGACAATCGCCGTGCAAGATAGACTGCAAGCCATGCAAATTTTTATGCGGGTCGCTGAATTACAAAGCTTTACCCAAGCAAGCGTCAGCTTAGGTCTATCGAAAACCCATGTGTCGAATGTGGTGGCGCAGTTCGAAACCTTTCTAGGTGCGCGCTTGTTACAACGCACCACGCGGACGGTACGCTTAACCCAAGATGGCCAGAGCTGTTACGAGCGCTGTAAAAGCTTACTGGCGGAATTTCAAGAATTAGAAAGCCTGTTCCAACTACAAGCCGAGCAAGTGTCGGGACGGCTCAGAGTCGATATGTCGACGGGCATTGCCCGCAACTTAGTGCTCCCAAAACTGGCTGAATTTATTGAGCAATATCCGCATATCGAGCTTGAACTGAGCAGCACAGATCGTAAGGTGGATGTCATTGCCGAAGGGTTCGATTGTGTGATTAGGGTCGGCAGTGTGCAGCAAGAAGGATTAATAGCGAAAAAGCTGGGGCATTTTAAGATGCAGAACTGTGTCAGCCCAGCCTACATTGCCAAATACGGTAGACCCGAAAGCCTTGAAGATTTGACCCAACACAACCACAAACTCGTCCATTACGTAAGCCAATTAGGTGGCACTGACTCAGGCTTTGAATATCAAGATCCCCACACTCATCAAGCGAACCTTACTATCCAACTGCCTAAATTGATTACGGTCAATAATGCCGATGCCTATGGCTCAGCCTGCTTGGCGGGGTTGGGGATCATTCAAGTGCCCAGCATAGGGGTGGCTAAGTATTTACACACTGGCGAGTTGGTCGAGATCCTGCCAAATTACCCTGCGCCGCCCATGCCTGTAAGCTTGCTCTACCCACACAGGCGGCACTTATCCAAACGCCTGCAAGTCTTTATGGCATGGTTAAATCAGCAGATGACGCCGTTTTTAATCCCACATTAAAGGGACTTTTCGATGGCTGCTAAACGCTGATCCAATTCGGCCATAGCGGCGGCCGTTTGCGGATCGCTTTGGGGATCAACAACTTCAATCAGCTTAAGTTTCGGCCGAGTTGTTAACCAAGAGCTGCCCGCAGTAATGACTAAATCCAGCACAAACTGACCGTAATAGTGCAGTCGCAAGCGGTTATCGGCTATGGGCCAGTGTGAGTGCAGTAAAAATGAATCATACATTTGCGCCAAAGATGTCGTCGCAATGAGCTTAAACGCTTCATCAAGCAGGCTAAACTCGGTTGATTCTTCGAAGGGACAATCAAAAGAAGTGATGACCAGATACCCCGAGGTTTTATTGGGTAAAACGCAGCGATATTGGCCTTCAATCACTCGACCAGCAATAAAGGTATGAGTATGTTGGCCATTGAAATACAAAGGCATTTTCAGTGGATTAGGCTCAAGTCCATCAGTACGTGCTGTTAGCAGTGAAAATGCCGTTATCGGTTGCATCCTTTACCCCACTTATCTCGCCTGTCCGCGAAAACACACGTCGCGTGGCTCTTGCGGATTCAAATCACTAGGACTGGGGGCTTTTCCAATAGCAGCCCAATAAGATCAAGTAACCGACAAAATATGCCACGAGATCGAGTGGATCAAAATGGCTACCTATCACTATCCGCGCCAAGCGATTTCCGCCCAAGCCTAGCTTGTCGACTAAACCCCAATACTGGCCAAACTCGATAGCAAAGGCAAACAGCAATACCGCAAACGCCAGCCAAGGAGTTTGAAATAAGCGCTTAATGCCCTCGTCTTTACTATTGGCGACCGAATTGACTGCTAGAGGAACGACAGCCCGCACCATGCAAAACAGTAAGATCACCACCAATACATCGCCCACAAAACCACGAATAAAACCCGCAGGCGCATATAAAGCGATTAAGACTTCAGTCAAAAATAATAAAACCGCATAAATAAAAAAGGATTTACGACTCGGATTGCGGCTGATGAAAGCGCGAATAACGGCGGTAGACATAGATAAGTTAGTCCCTTCACTCGGTTGAGGTGGCAGAATTTACCGTAATACCAAGAGGTTAACAAGCGAGCCTTCGTTGATATTTAAGGCTCGTCACCCAGGCAAGCGCGCCACTTAACGCCACCAATTCACTAAATGTTCGCCCCTCAAAATTTAAGCGAGGTTTAAGTTTGGGTTAAGTAGCCTACACCTAAACCCACTTAGGAGCGTCACACCATGTCATCAAACACACTGCAAACCATCAAAGTCTGGGACCTGTTGATCCGCATATTCCATTGGTCACTCGTCGGTTTTTTTGCCTTAGCCTACCTCACTGAAGGCGAAGACGAATGGATGACCATCCACAGTTACGCAGGTTACAGCATCTTAATTTTACTGGTGTTTCGTCTGCTGTGGGGCGTGATTGGTACCCACAATGCGCGCTTTAGCAACTTTATCACTCGTCCTAAAGAAGTGCTGGTGTACCTCAAAGGACTCATCACAGGCAAAGCCAAAGACTACATAGGCCATAACCCCGCTGGAGCAATGATGATAGTGGCCTTGATTGCCAGCATAGCCATCACGGGGTTCTCGGGTATGGCTCTGTACGCTACCGACGGATACGGCCCATTAGCTACGAGCTTTTTCGCCACTTGGCCCGAAGGCGCCATAAAAGAAGTCCATGAATTATTTGCCAACTTCACCGTGTTCCTTGTGGTCATCCATGTTGGCGGCGTCATCGTCAACAGCCTATTGCACAAAGAAAACTTAGTCAGAGCCATGGTCACTGGTAAGAAACAACGCCCTATGGAACAAAAAGATTAATCCATTAGCCATTTTGCTTAGCAATAAGACATCCAGCCCAAAAGGAATGCCCTATGAACAGATTAACCAGACACACGAATAAAAGTCGCCTTGCCATTGTCGCGATTTCCACCTTGCTGCTGACTAGCCTTAGCGTTAGCGCCGCCAACAGTAAAGTGCAAAGCCTGCCACTTAGCGCCGAGCGTATTGGCACTCAGCTGCAAAGCTATCAAGCCCAAGGTGCTGGACCCTTTACCGCCGCCGCAGGACAAAAGCTTTGGCTACAGGACATGGACGGCCGCAGCTGCGCCAGTTGCCATACCGCCAAAGTCACCGAAATGGGGATGCACCAAAATACCCGTAAACCCATTGACCCTATGGCGCCGTCGATTACCGCAGATCGGTTAACCGACTCAGCCAAAATTGAGAAATGGTTTACCCGTAACTGTAACTGGACTTTTAAACGCGACTGCACGCCGCAGGAAAAAGGCGATGCCTTACTCTGGTTAAGCCTGCAATAACCGCCAAATGTCTACCTTATAACTCATTCAATTAGCTAATTTAATTAGATCAAATAATTTCAATACCTTCCACAGAAGGTAACGGCACAAAAAGGAAGATGTCATGACTAAACAAGCACACCCTATTAGCTGGTTCTTAGGTTCATCACTCACAGCTGCGGCATTAGCCATTGGCGTTATCGGTATCAGCCTAACCTTAACCGGCACAGGCTATGCGGACGATGGCCGCGGGCTTAGCCGCGCCATTCCACAAAATGCGGAATATACGGCAGAATGTGGCAGCTGCCATATGGCTTACCCCGCGAACTTACTCCCCGCCGACAAGTGGCGCGCCATTACCGCAAATCTTGAGAATCACTTTGGTGACAACGCCAGCCTAGATCCTCAAGTCACTGCTAGAATTGAGGAATATCTTGTTCAACATGCAGCGCAAAATGGTAAGGTGATGAAAAACAGCACGCCACTGCTTGCAGGCGCTGGGCCGCAGAAGATCACAGAACAGGCATTTTTTATTCGCAAACACGATGAGATCCCAAGACGTATGGTGCAAGATAACCCCAAAGTCGGCTCATTCAGTCAATGCAGCAATTGTCACAACCTCGCAGAGAAGGGCATATTCGATGAAGATACCGTTAATATTCCTGGCTTTGGCCGTTGGGATGATTAGCAGCCCCAGCTGCAATGCCCACGACGATGATCTTTCCAGCAAGGTGGTCGAGTGGGTTAAGGAGGGCAAGGTTTTGCCCTTCGACACCATAATGCAACGCTATGAATCAAGGCTAAAGGGACGATTGCTCGATCTCGAAGTCGAACAAAAACATGGAAGGATCATCTACGAGCTCGAAATCCTTCGTGACGATGGCATAGTGTATGAAATCAAGATTGACGCCAAAACCGGCGAGTGGCTAAAGGAAAAGGTCGACTGATGCGTTTGCTATTGATTGAAGATGATACCGATCTGGTCGCGCGCCTCATTCCCGCCCTTAACAAGGCGGGTTATACCGTCGAGCACGCCGATAACGGTATCGACGGTGCCTTTTTAGGCGAAGAAGAAAACTTCGAAGCCGTGATCCTCGATCTCGGTTTACCCGGTAAATCTGGTTTACAAGTCCTTGGCCAATGGCGACAAAAAGGCTTGACTATGCCAGTGCTTATTCTCACCGCCCGTGATGCGTGGCACGAACGGGTCGACGGTCTCAAGGCGGGTGCCGATGATTACCTCGGCAAGCCTTTTCACATTGAAGAACTACTCGCAAGGCTCGAAGTGTTGATCCGCCGCCACTTTGGCCGTGCCGACAATGTGTTGCAGCATGCAGGCGTCTCCCTCGATGTCGACAAACAAGCCGTCACTAATGTTGATGGTGCAGTGATAGAACTGACTAAGATTGAATATCGTCTGCTGCATTATTTAATGGTCAATCCCAGCAAAATCGTCTCTAAGTCCGAGCTCAGTGAACGCATTTACGAAGAAGATCAAATCAAAGACAGCAATGTCATCGAAGTGTACGTCAACCGCCTGCGCCAACGCTTAGGCAAGGATTATATCGAAACCCGCCGCGGCCAAGGTTATCGACTCAAGGAGTAAAGGCGTGTATTCACTCAAGGGTTATCTGACGCGCAATCTGCTGATCACGCTCACCTTTGCCATGGTGCTGTTATTGTATTTTCTATACCAAGGCATCCAAATATTAACCCAAGACTTTGTCGCTTCGCGTCTACAACACGATGCCGACAGTCTGATCTCCGCCCTGAATCATAATCCCGATGGCACATGGGCGCTCACCACCGATCGCTTGCCCAATGTGTACCACAGGGTTAATTCTGGGCATTATTTTGCAATTCAAATCGGCGAGCAAACCCTGCGTTCACGATCCCTTTTCGACCATAACGTGAACATGCCAAAACTGACCGCTGGTGAGCAACACCAAGCCACTGAGTTTGTCAGCAAAGAACACTGGCTGATGTTCAGTCAGGCCGTTATCAAAGATGATCAATTAGTTACTCTGTGGGTGACAGAAGATATTAGCTCGCTTGAACAAACCCAAGTGCAGTTTTTAGCCTTTGCCAGCGCAGCCGTGTTGCTCACGATTGTTATTCTATTAATGGCGCAGTATCAATTACTTAAACGCGGTTTTAAACCCTTAGAGCAGATGCCAGAAGCTATCCGGCAAATGCGCACCCAAGGGCAAGAAATCAATCCTGACCAAGTGCCAAGTGAGATAGTCCCACTGATCGAAGAGATAGATCGTTTAGTCAATCAATTGGGCCAGCGAGTACAACGCTCCCGTAATGCCTTGGGTAACTTAGCCCACGAAATGAAACGTCCGTTACAAGCGCTGCAGTCCTACCTAGAAAGCCTTCCACCAGAACAGCGGAGTGAGGGCAGCAAGGTGCTCGCAAACCTGCACCACATCATCGAGAGAGAGCTTAAGCGCACTAAGATTGTCGGCCTGTCCACTCCAGGGCGTTATACCGTGCTCGATGACGATCTTGCGCCGCTAATCAAAGTAATGCAGCGTATTTACCCAGACCGCATTATTCATAGCCATTACGCGAGCGGCTTAGTGATACCGTTTGATCGGGATGACTTACTCGAACTCTTAGGCAACTTGCTGGATAATGCCTGCAAGCATAGCCGCAAGAACATTGAGATCCGTATAGTGCATCAAACGGCTCCCACCGCAGGTTATGGGATCATAGTCAGCGATGATGGCGAAGGCGTCTCCGATGCCGCGCTGTCCGTTATCATTGAGCGCGGCATTCGGCTAGATGAAAGCATCCAGGGCCATGGTTTAGGATTATCTATCTGCAAAGATATCGTCGACAGTTATCAAGGCGAACTCGGTTTTAGCCATGCGAAACAAGGCGGACTTAAAGCCAGCATATTTCTGCCGCTCCCGAGTTAAACGGTATACTCACTCGGCCTGTGCCCACTGAGTTCATGCAAGCCAATAGAGGGTATAATTTGCCCATTCCCCCTTTCAGCAATCAGTCTAGAGATTTATATGAAAGTTATCGACCTAAAATCTGCCCCGCAACACATTCCACAATTGGCGGAGTGGCATCATCAAGCATGGGCACATTTGAGCTCTGCGGATACATCAGTCACCACGCTGATTGAGGAAATGCACGATTATTTAACTGACGCAGCTATTCCTAAGATGTTTATCTGCGAACAGGCAAATCAAGTAATGGGATCATCGTCATTAATCGCCGCCGATATGGACAGCCGAACCGACTTAAGTCCTTGGCTCGCCAATGTGTATGTGAATGCAAACCATCGAAATAAAGGATTAGGTAAGTTGCTCGTCAATGCCGTCATTGAGCATGCTAGAGCAATTGGTTTACAGAAAATCTATTTGTTTACTGCAGATAAAGCCGATTTTTATCGAGCGCTGGGTTGGTCAATGATTTCACATGAAGATTATAAGGGCGAGATGGTCACGATAATGGAGTATGAATTGAGTCAGCAAAGTTACTAAGTTAAGAGAGCAAGCTCCACGACGGACGTCGTGAAGCTGTACATGCGGGCTAAATATCTAAATGTGATATCCAATACTTAGCGACAAGCCAATGGCTTTAGTCAATTTCTATATCCACGCCGAAACGATTGGATAGTTGGCGTTGCTCGTGCAGAATTTCAATTCGGCGGCGAGTGTCTTGGGTCAACTTGTCTTTGAGGCGCAAACCACTGGTAATGGCGGCTTTTTTTGCTTTCTTGCTCTTCATCGGTAAATCAGTTGTCGTTGCATCCGTAGGACTCTCGACGGCTTGAGATTCGATAGACATAGCTAACTCCTTTAATTAGAACCTTAAATAGGCTCTTCCAGTAAATCCCTGTTCAAAACGAACAAACAGGTCATCTTTATAATGAGTCAATTCGCCATTCACTATTTAAGTAATAGATAATTTGGCGACTCATAAACTTACGGCCCATATCATTTACCTAAGCCAACAAAATTAAATCACATGCTAACAGGATAAAAATAATCGAGACGTAAGGTCGAAATGAAAAACTGAGTATTGATTGACTTCATCAGCGTAACAGAACCCTAACGAGTCCTAAATTTCCAGCGACAAAGCGGCATAACATAGGTAGAGAAAGAACAGGTGGTAATGCAGAAAGGTTGGTAAGCTCAAGCGGCAAAGCGCTGCTGCGCAACAATTAGGCTACGCAACAGTACTACATCTAGCCTAGATTTACGACTTATATGGCATAGCGCCGAGGTAATCTTTCTTGCCAATTTCAACACCGTTGTGGCGCAAAATCGCGTAGGCTGTTGTTACATGGAAGTAAATGTTCGGAATAGCATGCTCAATGGCAAACTCATAACCTGTAAGATATTTTCCTTCCCATCGTGGTTGTGAGACATGGATCGTGGCCGCATTAGCAAAATCATCCGCTTTAAACGTTGCTAAATAATCCAAAACTGAGCTAATACGCGCTTGCAACTCTGCCAGCGTCGTCTCGCTATCATCATGCTTTGGCACTGTATCTAAGTTATCAGTCAAACGTGCTACGCCAATTTTGGCAGTATCGCAGGCAATTTGAACTTGGCGAATAAGATTGAATTGATCCGGCGCTAAACGTGAGTTTAAAAGAACCGCCATATCAACTTTCTTGAGGTTTGCGAAGCATTCGCCTTTTTCAAGAATAACGCTTAAATTTTTCAGCATCTTGCTAAATTGTACAACCGTTAAATCATAAAGCATGGCATAGACCTCATTGATGGACGCTACAAAACTGCAGCACTTAAGACGATCTTGGGGCAAATTACTCAATTTCAATCATTCTTGGAATTTAAGTATCTGCTTAATAATAAATACTTCAATATAAACGATATTAAGTCAATTAGGACAAGAAAAAGATAGACGTTACCTGTAGGGATAGAGCGTCAGCTACAAGCTAAGAGATTAAAATTATCTCGGACTGATCCGAATAACAATAACGTACACTCGTAGGAATTGGGATGGCCGGCTATGACGATAACCATTTGAGCGATAGCATCACTGGGACGGATTATCCGCGACGCCATAACGAAAAAAGCCTCATCTTTCGATGAGGCTTATCTCTTAATGTTGGCGGAGCGGACGGGACTCGAACCCGCGACCCCCGGCGTGACAGGCCGGTATTCTAACCAACTGAACTACCGCTCCTTTAGCTTAACGTCTACACGTTAACCTAAATTAGGCGCTTGGCGATGACCTACTCTCACATGGGGAGACCCCACACTACCATCGGCGCGTTTGCGTTTCACTTCTGAGTTCGGGATGGGATCAGGTGGTTCCACAAGGCTAT